>JAZGEP010000144.1:0-10867 GCA_036478815.1 Methylococcales bacterium | reverse complement strand
TCACAGACGCACTCATAACCTGGGCGCATAGCACGCTACGCAACTATGTTATGAGTGCTTCTGTGAAATCACAGTGCTGCACCATACTTCGGTAACTTATTAAATCCTCACTCCTTATTGTAACCATAAACTGAGGCAAGATGCTGATTGATCATTGCTTCAATCTGCTGAACTTGTTGTGGATTAAAATGCTCTTTGAATCCACCGACCTTTCCTTTGCGTACCTTGAAAGAATCGGGATTGTTGCGATCGCCAGGAAGCATTCGCCCACCACTTAAAAGATATGTACCACTCTTTTCCAGCTTTTTCATGTTTTCAAACGAGGAAAATTCTACAGCTTGAGCAATGGTCTGTTGATCAGTTGCAGTTTCAAGAAATTCCATAATATTGGTCAGCGCTACCTCTGGCGTGGATTTAAGATCCTCATAACGCACAATCAGAAAGTTATTTAAGAGATTTGTATCTGCAGCCCAGAGATTCATAAAATCAAATACTTTTTGTAATCCGGCAGGATGGTTGATGACAAACTCATCAATAGAGATATCCTCGCCTTCCAGTGGATAATCATTAATGGCTTTTTTTAAGGGTTTCATGCGGTGTTTCCACTGAAAATATTGGGACACAGCGATGTCAGCAGGATGACGAACCAATAAAATCACTTTTTTGTTGTAGTAATCTGATTTGTTATCAGTATTTCCAGTGTAATCCTTTAAGTAGTTGTCATGGGTGAAAAATATTGTCGGAATTTGTTTATTTTTTTGATGTAAATTATCGAATCCGATTAAATGACGCTCGTGAAGATTGTATTTCAGTTGATAGACGCGGGAAATCATCATCCGTAACCAGGTTCGACCACTTTTGCCGAATGAGACGATTATATAGTCGGCTTTGTTGAGTTTTTTAAATTGCTCACGACCTCGAATAGTGCGTTCCCGGACAAGTTTTTCTGATTCAGATAGATAAAAATGAGTGATTCGGAACAACAAGCGATAGAGTTTTCTGATAATCGAATCCATGATAGAAGCTTAGAGTCCTGTGTTTGAGTGATGGTTTGAACGTAATGATAAATTTGGGTAGAAGTTGAATCAATGCGCTATATTTGATTGCTGAACTTGGCAAGATTAATGACCGATAACCGAGATAAATGGTTGAGTAATCGTATAGAGTTCTAATAACCAGCTTTTTTGATTTAAGATTGTAATTGATTTTGTATCGTTTTCACATAAGTTAACAAACTCAATATACTAAAAGTATTATTTAATGCGCTGGTAACTATGAAAGTTCCTTCTTTGGCTTTTGAATCAGAAGCGGAAATATTTTCAATATTGTAATTTGTATTCCTGACGCTATTGGCGTAAAGTGTCCGTGTAATCATTGTTTTAGGATAACTATCCACAGTATAAATAGATGGGTTTAATTTTGAAGGAAATTATTATGAAACTACGTCTTTTTGGCTCAATGGGAGCTTCTATATTCACGCTGTTCACATTACTCACTATACTTCTTGTTTCGATATCAAATGTCAATGCCAGTATGGTCACTTTCCGGTTTGAAGGGGAGATAATCAGAGTTGATAACGAGTTGTCAAGCGCATTTTCAGAGGGTGAACAATTTACAGGTACTTATACTTTTGATTCTGAAGCTTTGCCTGATGGGGTGGTTTTTCCTGGCGAGGGTGGTGTATCGTATCTTGATGCGATTTCAGCAATGTCGTTTACTAGTGGGAACTACAGGGCTTCATCTGTAAGCGGGAGTGTTTTTATAGACCTTGAATCATTTTCTGGACTGGATTATTTTGTCAATTTCCAACCACCTTTAGGGCTGTCAGTAGGGGGGTTTTCACCTACTAGAATGGGTTTTCTATGGACACTTAATGAATTTATACAATCAGTGGATAGGTTGCCGACAGAACCGCTATTCGATCCCAATTTACCTTTCGAGCGTGTATTTGCAGATGAATTTGAACACGGTGATATTTTTGATGCAAATGGAAATCCGTTAACCGAAGCTCTTTTTCTAGAGAACCCAGACCAACCTGTTTTTAATCCAGATGGTACTCTAATAGAGTTTAGAGGAGATGGTTTCATGCGTTTTACATTTGTTGATGCTGATCAACAAGAGGCATCTTCATTCGGTCATTTAACTTCTGTTACTGTGGTTCCTATACCAGCCGCTGCTTGGCTTTTTGGAACCGGTTTGTTGGGATTAATTAGTTTTACCAAACGCAGACAGCTTGCATAACCACCCAACTAAGTAAGCGCTGAGATTGTCAGTGTTTCCTTAGTTGTAAAAAATACCTTTGTCTTTTCGCGCCTGAAATAAAGTTGAAGGCTTGTGTAGTCGACTGATCCAAATTTTTTTAAAGATCGCTATGGCGATTTTGGAGGTCTTGTCAAGTATCTTTAGTCAGAATAGCTGGCATCGCGTCTTGCTCAGGCTAAGCCATAATTATTCTACTAAAATTTTTTTCTTCATCGGATAAATTTTTTATCAATCTAGTCTACTAAGACAATGTTAACCAGAAACAACCTTGTCTGCTTCAAAGTCTGGTTGCCATAATTTTTCAAGTTGATAATATTCGCGGGTTTTTTCCAACATGAGATGAACCATCACATCACCCAAATCAACCAGTACCCAGTCACAAACTTTGATACCTTCTATGCCAAGTGCTGTTTCTCCCTGTTTTCGCGTTTCGATGACAACGTGATCAGCGAGAGCTTTCACGTGTCTTGCGGATGTTCCTGTAGCGATTATCATATAATCAGTGACGCTGGATTTTCCATGTACATCAATACAAGTAATGTTAATGCCTTTATTTGTATCAATGACTTCAACGACTAGTTGGCGTAATTCTTCTACTGATAAATTCTGTTTTGTCACATAGACCTCTTGTTTGTTAGTTACTACTCAGCGTAATCAGTAACTGCTCAGATTGCCCTCTATTGTGTCCAATAGCAAGGCGAAAGCGTGGAGTTTACAAGTGTAAATGAGCACTTTCCAGACAGCGATTGGGCACAATAGAGGGTAAGCTGAGCAGTTACGGTTGTTTTGAATATATTTCGCACGGCCACGCTTGTAGAAATTGATAACGAGTTGATTTTTGTCGTGAGCAAAGTGCTAAAACAGCAGCATAGCTGGCTATGCAAATGGTTTGGCACCGCAAATATCGGCAAAAAGCGACCGTTAGATGACCTTACCGCGTCCGCGAGAAATATCTATACGCTGATTGTACCTAACCAAGCGCTGAGATGTTATAAAATTCTTGATTCTGAGTGAAGTACTCATGAACAAGGATAGTTGTCTATGTTCAGCTTAGGCAACGCGCAATCAATAATCCACCAGTATTACTTGTCTTGTTGCCTGTCTTCTGCGTTGCAACTTCGGTTACATAGCCCGCTATGCTCCCTACGTTGCGCCTTGAAGACAAACATCAATCCTGTCGCAGTTGTCTAAGTTATTTCATGCGCGTTCCTTAACACGTGTATGATTGGCTGTTTTCAGTGTTCAGAATTGATTTGTTCAATGTCCAGTTTCCCGATAATAAAACTCAAAAAGAATGAAGATCACCGTATTCGCAGAGGTCATTTGTGGATATTCAGTAATGAAGTGGATACGCGTATGACTCCATTGCAGTCATTTACTACGGGTGAACAGGTTGTTGTGCAGGATTATCGCAACCAATTTTTAGCTTATGCGTATATTAATCCGCATTCATTGATTTGCGCACGCATATTAAGTCGCAGTGAACAATCTTTTGATCAAACATTATTGCTGAAACGATTGAATCATGCATTACGAATACGCGAATCGATCTACCAACAACCTTACTACCGTTGGGTATTTGGTGAAAGTGATTTATTACCTGGTTTGGTGATTGACCGTTATGGTGATAGTTGTGTTGTGCAAATCACTACGGCAGGGATGGACTGTTGGCAGGATACTGTTGTCGAACAGATCGATATCTTAATTAAACCAGCAACTATTTTGTTGCGAAATGATAGTGCTGTACGAGAACTCGAAAATATTCCTTTATACGTGAAAACACTCAAAGGTGTGAACCCGGAAACAATTGAAATTGTCGAAGGCAAGAATCGTTTTATTGCTCCGTTTCAGAATGGGCAGAAAACTGGCTGGTTTTATGATCAGCGTGATAACCGTCAATTGATGATATCGCGTTATGTTAAAGATCGTTCGGTTTTGGATTTATTTAGTTATGCTGGAGGGTGGGGAGTCAGCGCTGCTCTCACAGGAGCCAGTCAGGTTTACTGTGTTGATCAATCACAAACAGCTGTGGATTATGTCAATAAAAATTCTGAACTGAATCTTGTGCAGGATCGAGTCACTGCAATTAAATCAGTTGCGCTTGCTTATTTAACTGAAATGAAACAATCCAAACAGCACTTCGATGTCATTGTGCTTGACCCGCCGGCATTTATCAAAAACAAAAAGCATTTTAAAAAAGGACTGGCTGCCTATCGACATATTAATCAAATGGCCATTGAGTTACTTGAGGTAGATGGTATTTTGATTAGCTGTTCTTGTTCTTATCATCTGCCGCGTGCTGAGTTAATTCGACAAGTCCAGTTAGCGGCATTAAAACAAGGTAAACAAACTCAGGTGTTGCAGCATGGCTATCAGGCTGCAGACCACCCAATTCATGCCGCGATTCCGGAAACTGAATATCTAAAGGTTGTAGTGTTTAGAATTTACTCTCCATAAAGCGATGGCTCCTTCGTCGCTTGATATTTCCAGTTGTGTTGTAGTTTTCAGTGTAATCCTTTACTATGGTACTGCTATTTTGACATCAATAAATCAGTAATTACAATAAGTTACATTATGTTGTTGTCGTGAAATATTTATGTTGTGGTTTTGAATTTCGCAGAAATAGTGTGCAAGTGCTCAAGGTTTATCGCTCATTAGCGAATCATCTGTTTTACTGGACGCCTTTTGCATAACAGATTGTTTATTATAATATCATTTACTAGAGTAATTTAATTTTCAAGCTTCAAAACTCTTTTTTCAGGTCAATCTGCTTTTTGTAGTTCAGATTCAGCGTTGGCGCTTTTGTAGAACCAAGAGGCAAGTTTTAAATCCAGAAGTTATATACTCTCCGCACATGAAAATTTAGCATCTTGTGCAGGTGCGGTTTGTGTGTAAATTTGGTGCGGATAGTTGCTTGGAAAACCTTGCTGTAGAGTGACGACAGCTAAGATTTCCCGCCTGACTCTCCACAAAATATCACGCACACAAGATGCTAAATTTTCATGTGCGAAGAGTATACTTCCTCACTCCTCAATGATTCACAGCTGTTTGTTTCTATTGACAGGTCATTCAATGTCGACTCCACACCAGGAAAACACTCAAGATCACCTGCGTTTTATTGCAGATCGTCTTGAAACAGGGACATTTCTAAATCTAAGGGGAATGATTAATACCCTGCATCCTGCTGAAATCGCGCATATGCTTGAGGCGCTTCCTTCTGATGATCGTATTGTTGTGTGGCGACTTGTTGCTCCTCAGTTACGAGGAGAAATTCTGGTCGAGCTCAGTGATGAAGTTAGAACCACATTAGTTGATGTCACCGATACCAATACATTAATTGAAGCCGTAGCAAAACTCGAAACAGACGATCTGGCTGATCTGGTTCAAAATTTGCCAGAAGTTTTAACCAGTCAGATATTATTGGCGCTTGATAATCAAAACAGACGTCGATTAGAAGCTGTTCTGTCCTATCCCGAGGATAGTGCAGGCGGTTTAATGAATCTGGATGTGGTGACGGTCAGGCCTGATGTGAGCGTGATGGTTGTATTGCGCCATTTACGCTCACGCGGACACATGCCCGATTTAACAGATAGTTTGTTTATCGTGGATCGACAAGATCGTTATCTCGGCGCGCTACCATTAACAGTGTTACTAACCAGTGACGAGCAGCAAACTGTTGACTCTTTGATGTTGCAAGATGTACAAGCCATGTCTGCAAAAACCCCAGCGGGTGAAATAGCCATGTTGTTTGAACAAAAAAATCTGGTTTCCGCTCCTGTTGTTGATGACAATGGTCGATTAATTGGTCGTATTACAGTCGATGATGTGATGGATGTGATTCGTGAAGAAGCAGAACATAGCTTGATGGGGCATGCCGGTCTTGCTGAAGATACTGATATGTTTGCTCCTGTATTGATCAGTGCCAAACGCCGCTCTGTCTGGCTTGGAATTAATTTGGTCACTGCATTTTTAGCATCTGCAGTGATTGGTTTATTCGAGGCAACAATTCAACAAGTTGTTGCTTTGGCCGTACTGATGCCAATTGTTGCCAGCATGGGCGGTATAGCAGGCAGTCAAACCTTGACGCTGGTAATTCGCGGTCTTGCATTAAGACATATTGGTGAAACAAATGCCATGCAAGTCCTCGTTAAAGAGCTTGGAGTGGGCATAGTCAATGGAGTGCTGTGGGCGTTTGTTGTAGCTGTGATTGCTAGCTATTGGTTTAACGATCATATATTAGGGTTGGTTATCGCTGTGGCTTTGGTGATTAATTTAATCTGTGCTGCTTTAGCTGGAGCTGTGATTCCTTTGCTGATGCAGCGTTTTAAGATTGATCCAGCTCTGGCTGGTGGAGTGGTTTTGACGACCATCACTGATGTGATTGGATTTATGGTTTTTCTGGGATTGGCATCGCTATGTATTGAACAACTGAGTCATTGATTGAACTGTGGTACTATATGTGGTTGTTCGAGAGTAAGAATCCATCGCGTGGTTTAATTCCAGGACAATAAAAGTATAACTATAATGTACGTTCAATCATTTCAGGTGGAAGATGGCAAAAGAAGATCAAATAGAAATGGAAGGGAAGATTATTGAGACCCTTCCAAATACAACGTTTCGTGTAGAGTTAGACAACGGGCATATAATTACTGCGCATATTTCTGGGAAAATGCGTAAGCATTATATTCGTATTCTGACTGGCGATCGGGTTCAAGTGGAAATGACTCCTTACGATCTGAGCAAGGGTCGTATTACATTTCGAATGCGTTAATCGTTCACAATTGACAACGATGAGATAGCTTAAAAGCTAACGATCATCTTCCAGTACGGGGATTTTGTTGTTGCTTTCTTCAAACTTGAACGATAGTTTTTTGTCTTTCACGTAGATCAGTATACTGCCGCCACTGGCTAGTTTGCCGAACAGCAATTCCTCTGCCAAAGGCTTGTTAATCGCATCCTGAATCAACCTGGCCATTGGGCGCGCTCCCATTTTGGAGTCAATTCCATGTGTAGCAAGCCATTGACGTGCACTAGGTTCCAGTTTTAATGTCACATGTTTATCAGCAAGCTGTTCTTCTAGCTCGAAAATAAATTTATCGACTACTCGCTCCAGTATCTCATTACTGAGCGATTTAAACTGAATGATTGAATCCAGACGATTACGGAATTCAGGACTAAACAGCTTGTTAATTAGTTGCATGCTGTCGCTACTGTTATCTTGTTCTTGAAAGCCCATTGATGCACGGCTGCCTTCCGTTGCTCCGGCATTCGTGGTCATAATTAAAATAATGTTGCGAAAATCAGCTTTGCGACCATTATTGTCTGTCAAAGTACCATGATCCATGACTTGCAATAACAGGTTAAAAACATGCGGATGTGCTTTTTCTATTTCATCAAGCAATAAAACCGCATGCGGGTGTTTATTGATTTCTTCTGTCAATAAACCACCTTGATCAAAACCCACGTAACCTGGAGGGGCTCCAATCAAGCGTGACACGGTATGGGCTTCCATATATTCGGACATGTCAAAGCGAATCAACTCAATGCCAAGCACCTGTGCCAGTTGGCGACTAACCTCTGTTTTACCAACCCCTGTAGGGCCAGAGAACAGGAATGAGCCAATGGTTTTTTGACGATTTCCAAGGCCTGCACGTGCAAGTTTGATTGCTGAAGATAATGATGCAATTGCTTCATCTTGACCAAATACCATCATTTTGAGGCTGGATTCAAGTGTTCTGAGTTTATCCAGATCGTTGGTTGATACAGATTTTGGTGGAATTCGGGCAATCTTGGAAACGATTTCTTCGATCTGTGGGATATCAATGGTTTCCAATCGATCTTCATTAGCAAGGATGCGCTGCTGTGCGCCAGCTTCATCAATCACATCAATGGCTTTATCAGGAAGTTGTCGATCATTAATATACCGGGCTGATAATTCAGCTGCACTGAGTAACGCATCTGAAGAATAACGAACTGAATGGAATTCCTCAAAGCGGGATTGTAAACCTTTGAGTATTTCGAAGGTTTCATCAATTGAAGGTTCTGTAATATCAACTTTTTGAAAACGTCGCGCCAACGCGTGGTCTTTCTCAAAAATTCCACGATATTCCTGATAGGTTGTTGAGCCAATACAGCGTAAATCGCCTGATGCGAGTAATGGTTTAATCAGATTGGATGCATCCATCACTCCACCAGAGGTCGCTCCAGCTCCGATGATGGTATGAATTTCGTCAATAAAGAGGATCGAATTCGGTTTCTTTTCAAGTTCAGACAGAACAGATTTAAGGCGTTTTTCAAAATCTCCCCGGTATTTGGTTCCCGCAACTAGTGCTCCCAAATCCAGAGAATAAATCACTGATTCACGTAATACTTCAGGGACTTCTTCTTCGACAATACGCCTTGCCAGACCTTCTGCAATAGCCGTTTTACCAACGCCAGCTTCACCGACCAGTAATGGGTTATTCTTGCGTCGTCTACAAAGTATCTGAATGGTTCGTTCTATTTCCGAGTGACGACCGATTAACGGATCAATGCGACCATCTTCAGCGTCAGCATTCAGGTTTTTTGCGTAATTTTGCAGCTGAGAGTTAGTGGGCGTTACCTGTTCGCTATCGATCTGAACGCTCTCAGATTCTATCTCCTCAAATTCACCATCTTTGGTTTTTGTTACGCCGTGAGCAAGATAGTTAACGGCATCCAGACGGGTCATATCATGTTGCTGCAATAAATAGACTGCATGTGAATCTTGTTCATTAAAGATAGCAACCAGGATATTTGCACCGCTGACTTCATTCTTTTCTGATGACTGTACGTGAAAAACTGCTCGTTGCAGTACGCGTTGAAATCCCAAAGTTGGCTGGGTTTCACGACCAGAATTCTCAGGAAGAACTGGGGTTGTTTGTTCTATAAACTCGGTCAACTCGGTAATCAGTTGCTCAATGCCAACACCACAGCTGTCTAATACCTCTCGTGCTGAAGCGTTATCCAGAAGCGCGAGAAGAAGGTGCTCGACTGTAATGAATTCATGCTGATTCTTGTACGCATACTTGAATGCGTTATTTAAAGTGTTTTCCAGTTCTTTATCTAGCATGGGTAGACCTACGATTTTTCCATTGAACAAAGCAATGGGTGTTGGTTTTGACGCGAATAATCATTCACAATTTGCACCTTTGATTCTGCAACATCTTTGCTGAAAACCCCACAAACACCAATACCTCTGTGATGAATGTGAAGCATTATCTGAGTAGCTTTTTCTTCATTCATTGCGAAAAACTGTTTTAAAATATCAATGACGAAATCCATTGGCGTGAAGTCATCGTTGAGCAAAATTACTTTGTAAAGCGGAGGACGCTTAGGTTTAGTTGGTGCCTCAAGAACAGTAAGTTCCTGATCATTGCTGTGGTTGATCTCGAATTCAGACATACTAACTCTTATATCACATTTCCAGTCTTTGTCACACTTATAAGTACCTGAGCATAATTAATTTAACATTTTGCTGGTCTTTTTTCTCATCTTCGGCGTTGCAACAACAGTACATGGCTCACTATGCGCCTATTGTTGCGCCTTGAAGCTGAAAAAAAATCCTGCGCAAAATTGTTAAATTAATGATGCTCAGGTACTTATAGGAGCAAGGATTCAATAATATACGAATTTTGACTTGTCTTTTTTGCCTGTCTTCTGTGTTGTAGCAACAGTTGCATCGCTTACTATGCAACTGTTGCTACGTCTTGAAGGCAAACAAAAATCCAGTGTCAAAGTTTCGTATAGTATTGAATCCTCGCTCCTTTACATTATAGCTGGATTGTATCGCTCGTATTGACTCGCGTAAACAGATGTTTAAAAATCCACTGAACCACCCGCTCTATATGGGTATTCAAATAAAATTTTCAACTACTAGACTCAATCACTGATAATCAACTCAGAATTCTAATCATGTATATCTCAGTATTCTTAAGACGTACAAAGTCAGCGATTTGTCACGATCAATTTTCAGATAATAATCATCAATGCTGGTAAGGAGCGAGAATTTAATAAGTTTCGTATCTTGACTAGCATTGTTGACCGTGTGCTGTGTTGCCGCAACAGTTACATCACTCACTATACGCCTGTTGCGGCGTCCTAATGATAAACAACAATACTGCGTCAGACGTCGAAGTTATTCCATGCACGTTCCTTAGCCTGTAGAATGACTACCCACAAGGCGCTATACTCTCCGCACATGAAAATATAACATTCATGGCGCGCGCAGCTTGTATATAAACTGGGTTCGGAATAGCTGCGTTGGAAACCCTTGCTGTAGAATGACTACAGCCAAGGTTTCCCGCCTTGCTCTCCACAAAAAATCACCCACCCTAAATGCTACATTTTCAAGTGCGAAGAGTATAGTTTATTGCAATATTTTCTATGTACGATACGCGAATCATCATCTAACCGTGTCTGTTATTAGGTGGTTTGACGTAATAAAGTTACCAAGATTGCGCAGGATTTGTGTTTCTGTCCGAACTATCTCAAAAGGCGCATAGTCATTCTACGCAACGATTGAGATTGCGTTGGTCAGGAGCAAAAAGACAAGCAAGGTTGGTAACTTTATTTCGTCAAACCACCT
>JAZGEP010000143.1:0-6206 GCA_036478815.1 Methylococcales bacterium | reverse complement strand
CAATGACCTGAGCGGCTAGTTGTCTGAGTTCGAGATCTTTATCATTCAGTTTGAAGCTCTGGAAGTTGACGACATGTTTTTTATTCCAGACTCTTGACCAGCCAATTTTTTTTGATTGGCGGTAATGTTCGAAGCGTGTCATTAAAAAACGCAGAATTTTTGAAGGTTGATTGCCTGCGTTAAGTATATCCTGTGCTTTCTGGTGATCTAGATCATTGTTCAGAACTGTTTTTGGATCAAGAATATCATTGCTGCTTGTAGTGTCTTTTTTAGATGTGGATTCTGTTCTCATGTTTAATCTCTCTTGCGTTGGTGTGATTAAAAGGAATGAACTAGTAAATCTAATTTGGCCAGGAATTTTTTTTAAATTCAATCGAGAAAAAAGGTGGAATGGAGCTAAAAACTTGAAACCATTTTGACACAGCTGACGCATTGTCTTTTTTTAGATTATTAATATAGGGCAGAATCAGTTGAACGTACCCTGCCAATATTTATTTGTGTACTATCAGTTTAAATTTGACTAAGAATCAGGAGTCTATCAATGTTCTTATGGTTGGTTGGTCTTTATCTATTTTAAGTTGTTATAAAGTTGCTATATTTAGCTATATTCAATAAAAGCTTAGACTACAATTTAGGAATAATCTACTGTAGTGTTTGAATGTTTTTTTAAATCACATGAATTTATTGAATGTAAATGATTCAAATGCATTTATCTGCAATCAATGTTTTTCAGTAATATCATTGGCTTGCGGATTTTTTTTCAACAGCTTTTTTACGGATAATAGCAATCAACAGTTTTAAAATCACAGCTTTGACCTGACTCTTTTCTCTCGCATCCAGGCGCATAACCGGGATCTCAAAACCGTTTTCCATCGCATAAATATGGTAATCGATAAGACTGGTTGTGGTACGAATGTCATCGCAATGTGTTATGGCTAATATAGCGGGGTGTTTTTTAAGAAAGTCAGCATGTAACTTAAGAAAATAATCCAGCTCACCAAGAGGATCATTGCAGCCATTATCGATCATCACAACCATTCCTGAGGATCCTTTGCATATAATGGATGCCATAAAGTCAAAGCGGCGTTGACCAGGTGTGCCATAAAGATGTAGTTTAGTCTGTTGCATTGTCATCTGACCGTATTCCATTGCTACAGTTGTGGTTTTTTTTCGATGAAGCGCATCTTTTTCAGAAGCCGCGGCTTCGCTCCCTATAACGGGTATTTCACTAATTAAATTAATGGACGTTGTTTTTCCTGAGCCTACATTACCGACTATAATCAGCTTTATGTCATTTGACGTAGCAAAAGTTTTATTCTTGGTCGCTACAGTTTTTGAGGTTGGAGCTGATGGATTCTTATCTTGATTTTCCGGCAACACAGTTATCATGACTTTCCTCAAAAAAGTAAGCGTTTAATTAGTCGATATTATGTAGGTAGACATCCCTACACTTATAAGTTAAGTGTAGTCCGATTAAAGAGTAGACTAATTTTTTCAATGTCATCAACTTAAGCAATAGTTTGTTAAATATGTGGAATCTAGAGCACAAAATGACCGCTGCAATCCTTGTCGGCTTACCACACATAAAACCTTTCTTCTGGTTCGTTCCTAAATAGCATGTCATGACTGATGTCGAAATTTTGCATCTGCTGAATAAGCGTATCAATAATTGTTTACGCAAGGATCAGTACAGATTGCGAGCAGCATTGAAGCGAGTTGAGGCCAATGATCTAGATGGAAAAAATCAGGTTGAAGATCAATCACAGGTAAGGCTTGAACAGCGCATCGATCAATCCATTGCTTTGCGTGAGCAACGTGAACAGTCAGTTCCACACATTCACTATCCCGACCTTCCGGTTGCTGAGAAAGCAGCTGAAATAACTGAAGCAATTCTTGATTCACAGGTGGTGATTATTTCCGGAGAAACTGGTTCAGGTAAAACCACCCAGTTACCCAAAATTTGTTTGGCAGCAGGACGGGGCAGGGCGGCTTATATTGGTCATACGCAACCGCGTCGTATTGCGGCGTGGACTGTGGCTCAGCGCATAGCGGATGAATTGGGTGGTAAGCTTGGTGATGTGGTTGGCTATAAGGTACGGTTTCATGATCAGGTGCGACCACACAGTCTGATCAAGGTGATGACGGATGGTATTCTACTAGCAGAAACTCGTTCGGATCGTTTTCTGGACAATTACGATACCTTAATTATTGATGAGGCTCACGAGCGTAGTCTGAATGTTGACTTTTTGCTTGGTTATCTAAAATGGCTGCTGCCGCGCCGACCTGATCTTAAAGTGATTGTGACTTCTGCAACGCTGGATACTGACGAGTTTTCAGCGCATTTTGATAAAGCCCCTGTCATTAAAGTTGGCGGACGTTCGTTTCCGATTGAAACGCGTTACCGCCCGATTCCAGATAAGTCTGAAAAAGATTCGATCAGCCCTGAATATCGTGCCTTACTCAATGCGATTACTGAAATACGCGAGCAGGAACAAGGCGATATTCTGGTATTTTTCAGTGGTGAACGTGATATTCGTGAAGCCGCTGAAATATTACGCAAACATGGTGATCATCACAATGAAGTGTTGCCGTTGTATTCGCGCTTGAATGTCAGAGATCAACAGCGTGTTTTTGAAGCGCATCGTCAACCACGGATTATTTTGGCGACCAATGTAGCTGAAACATCGTTAACGGTTCCAGGTGTTAGAGCAGTGATTGATTTCGGCAAGGCGCGTATTAGTCGCTATAGTTTTCGCACCAAGCTACAACGCTTGCCGATTGAGCCGATATCCCAAGCCAGTGCCAACCAACGCGCTGGTCGCTGTGGGCGCTTGGGGCCGGGAATTTGTGTGCGTTTATATAGTGAAGAGGATTTTAATGAAAGACCAGCGTTTACAGAACCAGAAATTCTACGCACCAATTTAGCGGCTGTGATCCTGCAAATGACTACGTTGCGACTTGGGGATATTCAGTCGTTTCCGTTTCTGGCAGAACCTGATCACAAGATGATTCGTGATGGTATTAAAACCTTGATTGAGCTCAATGCCTTTAGTGAACACGAGCGCATCACTAATCTTGGTAAGCAACTGGCTCAGTTACCCATTGACCCGCGTTTGGGACGCATGTTGTTAGCGGCAAAATCAGAGCAATGTCTTACGGAAATGTGTGTGATTGCTTCCGGGTTGAGTCTTCAAGATCCACGAGAACGTCCAGTTGATCAAGCCAAAGCTGCGGATGAGAAACATGCTGAGTTTGCTGTTGATGATTCTGATTTTCTGAGTTTTCTGAGCATCTGGCAGCGTTTTGAAGACAACAAAAAGCATTTGTCCAATCGTAAGTTGCGTCAATATTGTCGTGATCATTTTCTCTCATATCGACGACTGCTGGAATGGGAAGATATTCACCATCAATTATTGCAAATTATTAAAGGCCAGATGGGGCTTGTGCTGAATGCTGAACCAGCAGAGTACGATGCCATTCACAGAGCGATACTACCGGGTTTATTGCTATTTGTTGGTATGCGAGATGAGACTGTTGAATATCAGGGTTTGCGTAATAAAAAATTTTATATTCATCCGGGTTCTGGATTATTCGCCAGCAAACCCAAGTGGGTCGTGTGTGCTGAGCAAATAGAAACCAGCAAGCTCTATGCGCGTAATGTGGCTAAAGTGAAACCAGCCTGGATTGAGAGTAGCGCTCGTCATTTAAGCAAACGCGAATTGTTTGATGCACATTGGTCGCGCAAACAAAAACGTGCGTTTGTTTATGAGCGCATTGTACTGTCTGGGCTGGTGTTGGTTCCGCGTCGCAAAATCCCCTATGACAGTGTTGATAAAAAGGCAGCACGAGAAATCTTTATTCGCTCGGCATTGGCGCAAATGGATTTTTCATCGCAGGCCGATTTTTTTGTGCATAACCACAAGCTGATTGAATCTGTTCAATACTTGCAGCACAAACGCCGCAGACCGGACTTACTGGTATCCGATGAGCAACTCTATGAATGGTTTGATGCGCGTCTGCCAAATACTGTGTGGGATGGTTATACGCTGGATAAATGGTTGGCAGGTGTCAACAAAACAGAACTTAATCATCTGAAACTGTCGATCAATGATGTATTGGAAATTGAACAGCCGGAAAAGATTAACAACCTGTATCCAGATGAAATCACTGTGGGTTCACATCATTTTAAGCTTGCATACCGTCTTGAACCAGGTCATCCAAATGATGGCGTGACAGTAATTATCCCATTACATCAACTCGCCCAAATCGACCCTGCGGTATTTCAATGGCTGGTTCCGGGTTTACTGCGTGACAAGGTTTGTGGCCTGATTCGTTCATTGCCAAAATCGCTGCGCAAGCATTTTGTTCCAGTACCGGACTATGCTGATCGTTGTCTGCAACAGCTTGAAACAGGCATAGGCTCACTGCATCAACAACTCGCTACACTATTAAAACAATCGATTAATATTCATCTGCAAGCCGCTATGCTGGATGAGAATGCGTTAGATGATTATCTGAGGATGAATTTTATCATTGTCGATAAAAACAACAAGACCATCGCTTCCTCGCGTAATCTACAAGCACTGCAAGCGCAGTTAATGGGCGATGCTGGCAAAGCCTTCACAGCGATTGCAGAAACTGCTTTGGAAAGTAAAGTGAGCCGGGAATGGGTGTTTGGACAGATTCCACGTAAACATGAGAGTAGTAAAAACGCGATGGAAGTCAGTGGTTATCCGGCACTGACTACACATCCCGATGGCGTTACTGTCAGTTTATATGAAACTGAACTGTTGGCTGACTATCATCATCGCAATGGATTAATCCATATAATTGGTCTGCAATTAGGTAAAGAGATCGATTATTTGCGTAGAAAAATATTAACAGATATTAAAACACCGTTATTGTATAACCAGTTGTCTGAATTGCCGAAAGCAATTGAACTGAGTGGTCGACAAATCAATGATTATTACACTGATATAGTCAGCTTAATCATTGATGCGACATTTCTTCAAAATAATGCTGATATCAGATCGCAACAAGCATTTGAAACAACATTTCTTGAATTCAAAAATCAGCTGATATTGACTGCCAATCAAATACAACAGCAAGTCGCTGAAGTACTACAAACACATCAGCAAATACAGGCTCAATTGACAGCTAAAAACATTC
This sequence comes from Methylococcales bacterium, assembly GCA_036478815.1. Taxonomy (GTDB): domain Bacteria; phylum Pseudomonadota; class Gammaproteobacteria; order Methylococcales; family DRLZ01; genus DRLZ01. The sequence goes on along the minus strand of JAZGEP010000143.1, from coordinate 1,037 downwards.
CTCAATTAATGGCTAATGATATACAACAACAACTCGACCGACTCTTTTATCAAGGATTTCTGAGACAAATTCCAGCGCAACAGCTAACACAATTTCCGCGTTATTTGAAAGCGATCGCTTATCGTCTGGAAAAGGCGCTGGAAAATAGTGTGCGTGATGAACACGCCATTAGCGAATTACATTCGGTATGGAATCCGTATTGGAGTGCTGTCTCAGAGGCTGATGGAAGGCAAAAAATTCCTCCGGCGATGGACGAATTCCGCTGGAGTCTGGAAGAATATCGGGTATCATTATTTGCCCAACAGTTGAAAACAGCTTACCCGGTTTCCAAAAAACGTCTTGAGAAAAAATGGAGCCAGCGTGTTGCTGACCGGGTTTAGATGGATCGCATGTGCTGTTTATGATTATCAAAAAGAATAGCCATTGTTTTTCTTCATGTCCTTCATGGTAAAAATAAATGGCATGAAATCACATCTGTTTAGAGAAAACAATAATGTCAACTTCAAAGCCTTTTGCTCCCGCTTGTGAGCGCAACCAACAGCCAATTGCTGAGATATTGAAATCTGTATTTCAGTCAGTTAACCAAGTACTTGAGATTGGCAGCGGCACCGGGCAACATGCTGTCTATTTTGCAGGAGAAATGCCCTGGTTGCATTGGCAACCAAGCGACGTAGAAAATAATATAGCTGGAATTCAAGCCTGGGTGGATGATGCCGCGTTGCCCAATCTTTCATCGCCGCTGGTATTGGATGTGAATGACGATCACTGGCCGGAAAACCGATTTGATGCCTTGTTTACAGCGAATAGTTTACATATCATGAGCTGGAAATCGGTGGAAAGTTTCATGCAAAATGCCGCACAGCGACTAGACTTAAATGGATATCTAGCAACTTACGGACCGTTTAATTATGGTGGCAACTATACCAGCGCAAGCAATGCACAGTTCGATCAATGGCTTAAACAACAGTCACAGCAAAGTGCCATTCGTAATTTTGAAGACATGGCAGAATTGGCAGCGCGACATGCACTTGAATTGT
>JAZGEP010000142.1:0-5126 GCA_036478815.1 Methylococcales bacterium | reverse complement strand
GATTTGTTGAACAATTTGCGCATGCAAGTTAAGAAGCTTCCGATGTTAGGATTACGTGGTGTTGCGCCATTTCTTCTAAAAAAGTCAGTGTTTCATTCAAACAATCTGCTTCGCTAACAGCATATTTTCTGCAAAGCTGCTGACAGAGTTGTTCGACACTGAGCGCTTGATCCAATAATTCCCAGATCCGGGTTGCGGTTGAGTCAAGACCATAATAGGTCCCTTGCTCAATATCCATCATGACCGTTTCACCATCCATATCGTTGTAAATTATTTCATGGTTACGCTGGATTATGGTGTTTGTTGTAATCTTCATTTGTGTTTTAGAGGTTGATGAATGCACAGTTATTATAACCAATCGTAACAACAGTAAACAGTTGTTGCAACACTAACTCTGATTAATGATAGCGATGCAACCACTGATTTAGCCACAATAAATTATTAATGTTTTTGTTGATCTGGAACAAATGATTTGGTGCTAAACCACGTTTGAGCGATGCGATATCCATCAATTGCTGGCTTAGCTTTTGTGTATCGATCAAGTCTGTCAATTGCGGATGAAGTTGTTCAACTATTAGTAAATCGTGCTCATCGCCTAAAATGTTTTGCAATCCAGTAAATTGACCCATTTCCTTGGATGGTTTCCAGGCTACTTTATGGTGAACAACAGAGTTAATCGCTCGACGGTGTAACAGGCGTGATGTACCATGATTATATTTTTCAATGGATGGAATACTCAGAAACAACTTGATTAAGCGCACATCCAGCAAAGGCCAGCGGTATTCGATATTTCTTGCTGCAGCCATTAATGTGCAATTTTCCATGCGGGTTGTGACAAAAGGTGCCCAGCGATTTTGCAGAGCAAACTCATTGAGGCTCTGGTAAGGGACATCGTACTCGGCGGTTTGTAGGTAGCGAGCCTTTAAATCGTATTGCAGAGCCCACTGTTGTTTGACCAGTTGGTGTGGCCAACGCTGGCTAAAAGCTGCATAAAATCGACTGTTATAAATCGTATTTGAATTACGATGTTTGTTGACTATGGTTTTCAACACACGTAATAAGCGTGTAAAAGAATTGCCTTTCATCGCGTTGTATAAATCTTTGTAACGCCCTTCATTATAGAGTTCGGTCAGCACCAGTCCGGCACTGGCAGTGACAAACTCATCACCTCCGTGACCTGATAATAAGGTGCGGATATTGAACTGCTCAGCCATTTGATAAAACAACTCATGCCCTGAGCCATTGCCGTGTTCTTCCGGGTAACCGAAAATATTCAATGCTCTGTCAATGCGTTGTTGACGCTGTTCGGGTTGATTTGGATGCTGGGTAAACACATGCGTTGCAGCGAGTTTAGTCGATTGAGTGATCGCATGTACATATTCTGGTTCCAATTCACTACGAACAAACGCAAATGCATGTAATTGTTGTAGTGGATTAGCTAAGAATTGGGCAGCGTAGGCGGTAATGGTTGATGAATCCATTCCCCCACTGAGTTCTGTGCCAATCATATAGTCGCTGCGAACGCGACATTTGATGGCAGTTTCCAGCTGTTCGCGATACGCATCAACATATTCGCTTGAATCCTTAAGCACCAACCTGTCATTAGCTGAGAAATGAAAATAGTGTCGAAGTGACTTTTGACTTTTAGTAATGGTTAGACAATGTGCTGGCGCTAGTTTGGTAATCGTTGGATATGACGTTTCATTGAAACTCATTGACAAACCAGTTAAGTAATCTGATATCCAGCGTGAAGAAGGTTCTAGTTCACAACATCCGAGGTGGTGAAAAAATGCCAAATGGGTACCAAAAATAAAGCGATCATCGTTCAAATGATAATAAAACGGTCTGACTCCCATGTGATCACGCGCACAGAAAATTTTCTGCTCGCGACAATCAACAATGGCGAAAACAAAATCACCAATCAGGTGATCAACACAATTTTCGCCCCAGTGTTGGTAGCTTTTTAAGATGAACCATGTATCAGGTTGGCTGGATTCGGACTTTCCGATACCAAGCGCATCAGCGAGTTCCTCGCGATTATCAATCCGCGCCCAGGCAGTGATTGTGTGTTGTGCTTCACTATCGTGAATAGGACCACTCTCTGCTTTTGACTCTAAGGTATTATGCTGAGTATGCTGAACCAGCGTGGTGGTTTTATTACTCCAGTGGCCGCAGCTGTCAGCCGGAATGATTTGGGTGAGAACACCTTGCGTGGATAGATCAATCAACTTGTCGGAAAAACGTTGAGCGTTTGATTGACGGGCAAATTCGCCAAAGATCATATTGGTTTCCTTAGTCTAAGATGGAATCGTCTGGTGACTAACAAGTGGACGCACCAAAGGTTGTCCCCGTGCATCCAGATAACCGAAGCGCTGCATTACCTGAAAATGATCTGAAACAATGCGCTGGATTTGTGTTGGAGACAATGTCTCTTGCCAATCACCAACCTTGCCTTTGCGGAAAAATTTTGCTGATTTCGCCATTTTTTCTTTGAAGCCTTTGTCTTGTTCTTGTTGTTGCAAATTTTTTATCGCACAGTGTTCAAGTGCTTGCTTGATGCTGGTTTCGTCTGTTGTAAGTTCCAAGAATTTTGCAACACTGGTAAACGTTGTCAGTGGTTGTTCGACCATATCTTCATAACGTATCACCAATCGATTGATATGTTCTGCATCAACCCAGCTAAGCACATGATCTGACCAGCTGAGTAACCATTGACGTAGTTGGTTATGAAAACGTTTGTTGCCTGCACAAAAAGCAAACTCTGCATTCGACATATTGTTGATGACTTTTTCGATACTGCAGTTAGAATGATGTGCAAAAGAGATGGCAACATCCAGCGGATTACGTATCAAATACAACGCACCCCGCGTTACTTCTGCAGGTATTAATTCACGACCATCAGCCAGGCGAGTATAAGCATCATGAATTTTATGGTATTCCAATACTTCGGTATGTGTTGCGCTCCAGTGGTATACAGCTGGGCGAAGTTGGTCAATCTCATCATGACTGAGTGCCCCAATGTCAAACTCCAGCACTGCATCGATCCAACCACGGGCACTTGCAATGGAACCAGTCTGGAGTTCGTTAATATCGACTGGATTCTCCTCTTCGCCATTTAAATTAGCAATAAACAAACGCATCCAGGTATTACCGGATTTCGGATAGGAAGCTAGCCAGTAGATACCACTCTTTGTCATATAGCCATTCCGTGAGAAACCATATCTTGTTGAATGAATTCAATTAATTGATCAATTTGAAATAATCGGTTTGGACGGGTTATACGGGTGATGTAGATTCGTCCAGCTAGTTTGCTGGCTAGCTTCAACTGTATTGATTGCAATTCAAGACCTTTGACATAGCTTGGTCGATAAGTATTGTTTTTAATGGGGTTGAATTTGTTAAAGCCTTTGATTGGTTCCTTAAGGAAATTTTCTTGGTTATGGGTGTTTAGCAGATAGATTGCAGCTAAGGGTAGAGGTTTTTGGCAAAAACTGTCATTGTCAAGGGGGTAGGCATATTTATCGACTTGCATACGAATTTTGTTCAGTCCGGCTAATTCAATATCCAGTTGTTTGATAGTATCATGCCAAAGTTTGAGTTGAGGATAACTTGGAATCACCTCACCTTGTGAATTGATGGCACTAACATCATCAGCCAATATTTGTTGGCCACGTTGATGAAAAGCTGCTGCAAGCGTGGATTTTCCATTCCCGGAAGCACCGGCAAACATCACGCATTGATCACCAAACCGAATGGTATTCGCATGCATCACCAAAAAGTGGCGTTGGTGCAGAATACAGCCCAGACAGGAACCGAGTACATATAAGCGAATACTTTGTTGATCCACGCCAGACTCGGGCATTACTATGATTTGATTGCCGTCAATTACTTCAAACCAAGCGATATTCGGTACATGCAACCAAAGATGATTTGCAGCGACTTGGCAGTGCAACCCTGTTGTTGTTGCCTGTTTTAACCCGTTTTTATCAATTTCTCCATAACGAATAGTCACATCAACAGACGGCGCATCCCGGGATTGCAAAAGGCGTAATGGTGGCAACATAATCTCACTGCTAATAATTAAGCCAAAAGCTTTATAGAAGTCCATAAACTACGAGTAATTAGTTGGTTTTAGTTGAATGAATCAGCAGAAATAGAGCCACAAATACAGCAGGATGCAATAAGAAATAGAGAAAGATTCGGCAAAGGAGTTGCTGATAATAACCAAAAGTTAAATGAAGCGTTTGCCCAATTCTTAGCAACCAGAATAATGCCTGCTATAAGGCAATGAATGAGCTCTGGATTTGAGATTTTGATAGCATACTCAAGACTAACGGAACATTCAATTCTTTTTGCATAGGACGTTCGTAGTATTTGCTGAAGGTTCGGCGGTGGCACAGTTTATTTATACATTGCTTTGACTGTATTTAGTCACCTGTTTCACAACAGAGGCCCACTTTTAATTCTGCTATTATTTCACTTCTCCTGAATTGACGGGCAGGCCAAGAAGACGTGGTCTGATAGCTTTTTAAGGTTTGGTGTCACGCTCAGCAGTGATATTTTGGGAAGGTTTAATAACAGGTTTATGAGCACCATGACTGTCGAAAATATTCGTGAGATCATCAAACATGAACTGCCAATATTGGCGAGTAAAGATGAGGAATTACGGGATTTAATACGACGCCTCTATCGGAGCGAGTTTGTCAGGGGGGCGGTCAGAGACAAATGATCGTTTTGACCAATTTGAAGACTGAACTGCGCAAGAATCGGAAAGAGAAATCTTAGAAATGGGGTAAAAATAAGATGAAAAGGAGATTGATCGGGAAGAACAAGGCTCGGTACTGGGAAGAAAATAAGCTGGAGCACTAAAAATATCGGAATACAGAAACTGTGCGGGAACAGGCGGTTCACAAAGAAACAAATCCACAATTTCATGAGCTAATTGATCACTTTGAACAGCGAACCAGTGGCCCAATACTTAGGAACGTGCATGAAATAACTTGAACAATTCACTTGTCTTTTTACTCATCTTCGGTGTTGCGAAAACAGTTACATCGCTCACTATGCGCCTGTTTTCGCGCCTTGAATATGAACAGTAATTTGACAACAATGGCCTACGTCAATTG
>JAZGEP010000141.1:0-20767 GCA_036478815.1 Methylococcales bacterium | reverse complement strand
TATGGCGTAGTGTTCTTTGGTGATAGTGTCTATGCCTGACGCGGCTTTTCCTTTGAGCTGCGTAAAACATTCCAGCAAGCGTTCTTTATTCATCAGATGATAGAGACAAGTGAACTGACAGTCCTTGTCTGTGCTGGCTTTCTTGGCTATGTGGTCTATTTTGTTTGCACGCTTTCTTCATTACTGTGCATGATACGTGTGTCCTTAGCCCCGCTGTTGGTGTCGTGATGACCTTTCCTCCAGTTGCATTACACACTTTCACAGGTACTATGCCACCATCCAACTTCCTGTGTCGCTTCGGTTGTTCTTGCTTTATTATCACTTGTTCAACCTACTCTCTTCCTTGAAAGACGTCTCAGGATCTCCCGAGTTGCCGATGATTCCCAATCTCCAACATGCCATGCTTTACAACCCCGAAGCAGCTCTATGACACTTGTCAGTCGCGTTATAGAATGGGGACTTCCAAAAGGGGTACTCTGTCGTTCTGCTTACATAAAATCATTTCGAGGCTAAATCACTTCAACTTTCGCTTACGGCCTGCTGGCTTGCGCCCATCGTGCTTAACGTTTGGAGTTACCTCCGTCTGCCCGATGTTGACTATCTGGTGGTTGACCTACCTTGCCAGAGCGGGACTTTCACCCGCTGGAATTATCGACCTTGCTCGGCCGCACACCTCGATTATTGTAAAAAAATCTTGTTTTTATGACATAAGTCAAACGTCCATTGAAAGCTCAACGTTAAACTTCTAATTAAACGTAAAGACTCTTGGCCCCTATCATTTGATAATCATTAAATCTATCCCATAGAAAGTTGACACTGGTAGATTCATAAATTGAAAACCAATGATGAAAATACTGTAAAACAAACCATAATCTACATGGCAATTATCATTGGTATATCCACGATGCTCTCAGCTTGAGACGGTGATTGTGGAAACGCAGGTATGGACAAGCAACCTAATCGCTTATATTCGTCGACCAATCTAAAAAAGCCTCTATTTTAATAAAGGGTTTGCTAGATGAGACATTCATCAGACGTTCGGGTAAAAGCGTCTTCTCTAGGGTTGATTATTTTCTTTCGTCATCTTTATGTTTCTCATAAATGTGTTCGTGGAAATCTATTTGGAAGATCAAAGTACTTGGTAACAAGGAGTTAATAAAGAATGTTGAAAATTTTGCAAGCACGAATTTTTTATCTGGATGAGAACATACTCGCATTGAATTACTTCCAACATGGATGGAACCAATGAGTTCAAGCGCTGACAATCAGCGATGATCCAAAATCCAGCTCCCACTATTGGTGATAGTGGCAAGGCGGTATATCGACTGTTGACGCGACAGGCTTATTAAATATTTAAAAAAACAGTTATTTTAAGGAGAAATATATGAAAAGAATGCTTAAGAATAGTGCAACTATTTTAACAATGGTTTTTTTAGCTAGTACCCTAATTGGGTGTGGGGATTCATTTGACGGCGGTGATCAACGCAAGATGAGCGAAAAGAGTCATCGAATGAGTAATTCCAATCCAAACAATGAGTTGAGTCAGCGCAGAGAGCGTAATACTGATCCAAGTCCAATTGTTGAAACTCAACATAAGATGAAAAATACCGATCCAAGTCCGATTACTGAAAGTCAGCACAAGATGAAAAATGCCGATCCAGTTATTGAAAGTCAGCACAGGATGGAGAATAACTGATATTTACAATCCAGCAAGCAACTGAAATAGAACAGGTGAGGGCAATGTTTTCTGCAGACTCACGGTAGCTGAACTATGTCGCTGAGATGAACTTATGGTTTCGGTAAACCTTTGACTATATCCCAGTCCCTCAGAACTTGTTCAAGATCCTGATCAATGAATGCAGCGCCAAGGCAAAAGTGGACGAAAAAGAACAGCATACTGGTGTATGTGAGCATTTTGAGTTCACTTTTAATACAGCGATACGTGATGTAGAGAGATCTTCCAAAAATGGTACCAGGTCTTGCAATCACACATTTTAAATAAGAAACGTGCATGGAATAACTTGAACAATTGACATAGGATTTTTGTTCATATTCAAGGCGCGAAAACAGGCGCATAGTGAGCGATGTAACTGTTATCGCAACACCGAAGATGAGCTAAAAGACAAGTGAATTGTTCAAGTTATTCCATGCACGTTTGTCAACGCAGGATGAACCAATGGGTCAGTACGCTGACTCATTGATAGCACACCTGAATTCAAGTCAAAAGTGCATAATCTGTTAAAAGAGATCTGATTTGGCAAGTTGTTTCAGTTCGACAGACTCCGCAGCGATATTTTTCCAGGCCATGTTTGTAGTGTCCTGATGGTTAATGTCTATGACGCTTCGATTAAGCCAGTTTTCAAGATCAGCCTGATTATCCATAGCGGAATTTTCGTCCGCTAATGCTTGATTGATCACCACTGCAACCAGTTCTAAGTTCGCTTGCTCGATTGCATGTGTTGTTAACAGGGCATGATTGATGCAGCCCAGCTTGTTAGTAACTATCAGCAATACAGGTAGATTCAGACGCTTTGCCAGTTCAGAGCAGCGTATTTGATTTGCCAGCGGTGAGTAAAAACCACCTGCCGCCTCGATTAACAGAAAGTCATCAGCATTTACTCCAGCCACACAGGCTTGTTGCAGATCATTAAGTGATAGTTGCAAGCCGGCTTGTGCTGCTGCACGCTGTGGTGAGATAGCCGCTTGCAATTGATAAGGGCAGATCAAGTCAAGCGAATCATTACTACTTGCTGCTGTTTTAAGTGTCAGAGCATCTTGTGGAATGAGTCCATTCGCAGTTTGTGTACAACCTGATTCAATTGGTTTTCTGGGGCGAACATTAATCCCTTGATTCACCATTAAATGCGCCAATGCAGCAGCTATTTGAGTTTTGCCGACGCCAGTATCCGTTCCAGTTACAAACAGTCCACGCATGATTAATAATTGAGAATAATTGAGGGATTGCTAACGTTTACACAGTATTTATTCATGAAACACGTTTAATATCTGCACCAAGCAGAGCCAGTTTTTCTTCTATGCGTTCATAACCACGGTCAATATGGTAGATTCGATCGATTAGTGTTTCGCCTTCGGCAACCAATGCTGCAAGAACCAGGCAGGCAGAGGCTCTTAAATCGGTCGCCATGACTGGTGCACCTTTTAGTCTCGGAATACCAGTTACAATCGCGGTGTTGCTTTCTATGCGAATATTAGCACCCAATCGTTGTAGTTCGTTGACATGCATGAAGCGATTTTCAAACACTGTTTCGGTGATGGTACCGACGCCTTCTGCTATGCAGTTTAATACCATGAGTTGTGCTTGCATGTCGGTTGGGAATGCAGGATAGGGTAGAGTGCGTACCGAAACTGCCTTGGGGCGTTGCCCGTGCATGTCTAAAGCGACCCAGTTTTCTCCGGTAGTTACTTCGGCTCCGGCTTCACGCAGTTTGTCAATCACCGCATCCAGTAGTTTGGGGTTGGTTTTGTGCAGCTTGACTTTACCACCGGTAATGGCTGCTGCAACCAAAAAAGTTCCGGTTTCGATTCTGTCGGCGATGATGTCGTAACGCAAGTTCTCTGTAGATAGATCGTCAACACCTTGAATTGTGATGGTGTCTGTTCCTGCTCCAGTTATTTTTGCGCCCAGTGCATTGAGAAAATTGGCTAGGTCAACGACTTCCGGCTCGCGTGCTGCGTTCTCAATGACTGATGTGCCTTTTGCCAGCGCTGCAGCCATCATCAGATTTTCGGTGCCGGTGACAGTAATCAGGTCCAGAACCATGCGATTGCCGATTAATTGCTTTGTGGACGCGTGGATATATCCACCTTCAATACGGAAATCGACTCCGAGTTGGCGCAGTCCCTCAAGATGAACATCTACGGGTCGGCTGCCGATGGCGCAACCTCCCGGAAATGAAACGGTTGCTTTGCCAAAACGGGCAAGTAGCGGCCCTAAAACCAGGATTGACGCACGCATCGTACGTACCAGATCATAAGGTGCATCATAGCGTTGAATCGGGCGTGAATCGACTTGCACTGACATGTCATCACACAACAGCAGGTCTGCACCCATTTCGCCTAGTAATTCTAGTGTTGTGGTAACATCGCGTAAATGTGGGAGATTACCAATAATAACAGGGTGTTCCGGTAATAAGCATGCAGCTAGTATTGGTAGTGCTGAATTTTTGGCGCCAGAAATGCGTAATTCACCGCTGATAGGTTTTCCCGGTCGGGCAATAAGTTTGTCCACTGATTAATTCTACTTTGTCAGATTATTTAATCCAGGAGAGGCTATCCGAGAATAGAAAGCCTACTGCGGAAAAGCGGATTTTGGCCTGTTTTTTCGATTAAATTCGTTAAATACAGTATAGATTCACCTCATTTAATCGAAAAAATGGACTCAAAACCGCTGTCCCTCGCTATGGCTTCTATTCTCGGGCAACTCCTAGGGTGCATTTTTGCACCACTGCGATAGCAAATGGTTAACCAACACCGATTAGTGTGCAAAACACACCCTATTGAAATAAGCTTGTGTAATTCCCATTTTTGACAAAAGAAAATTAATGACTGATGTCACTCCTTAGCTTTTCGATTGCAATGGCAAGGTGTTCTCAAGATTATAAAGTTTTGCCAGACGCAACAATTGATTATTCGCTTCGGTGAAGATAATCGGATTATTGAGGGTTTGCCGAGTCCAATCGATTAGCAACGCCAAACCTGCGCTATCAATGTGTTGTACTTTGTTCAGTGCGATCTTGGGCTGGATTTTGCTAGTGAGTAATTGTTCCGGTAATTGTAACAGACTGACGGTGCTAAAAGTCAGATCACCTTCGACTTCATAAATACCGGGCGAGACAGAAGTGATGCGGGTCGGCATGGGCTTATTCAGCACCGCTGTCTGCTTTGTCAAATAGAAATTTGGAGATCAATTTTTCTATAATAATTGCCGACTGTGTGATCTCGATTTCATCACCATCTTGCATATAAGTCTCACCGCCGCCTGGTTCAAGTCCAATATATTGTTCGCCCAGCAGACCTGATGTGAGGATGCTGGCTATCGTATCTTCGGGGATTTGAACACCGGGATTGATATTTAATGTGATCAGTGCCTGATATCTTTCTTGATCCAGAATGATTGTGCCGACTCGTCCAACCCGAACGCCTGAGATTGTGATCGGTGAGCGTGGCTTTAACCCACCAATGTTGTCAAATAAAGCAATCAGCTTGTAGCCATCCGGAATAGATGATTCTCTTAAATTGCTGACATTCATTGCCAGAAAAAACAGAGCAAAGAGGCCGGCTGCGACAAACAACCCAACCAGTATTTCTGTCAGATTACGTTTTTCCATGTTTAGAAATCTCCGAACATCAGGGCGGTGAGTACAAAGTCGAAGCCCAGAATAGCAAATGCTGAATAGACCACAGTTCGCGTGGTTGCTCGTCCCACGCCTTCTGATGTTGGAATTGCATCATAGCCTTCAAATACGGCAATCCAGGTGACAATAAAGCCGAAAACAAAACTTTTGATGACGCCATTGATTACATCGGACTTGAAGTCAATCGTGCTTTGCATCCGCGACCAAAAGATACCGTTATCTACACCAAGCATTTCCACGCCAACAAGATAGCCACCGAGTATTCCAGCTGCGCTGAGCAGCAAGGCCAGAATTGGCATGGAAAAAAAACCTGCCCAGAAACGCGGGGCAATAATGCGTTTAATTGGATCAACAGCCATCATTTCCATTCCTGACAGCTGTTCTGTGGCCTTCATTAGGCCTATTTCAGCAGTTAATGCCGAACCCGCACGTCCGGCAAACAGTAAAGCAGCCATCACCGGACCTAGCTCGCGTACCAATGAGGTGCCGACCATTTGTCCAAGTGCGCTCTCAGCTCCAAAATCAGATAAAGTGCTGTAACCTTGTAAGCCTAGTACCATACCGATAAAAAATCCCGATACAACAACAATCAAAAATGTTAATACACCAACTGAATACAATTGAGCAAGCAGCAGTCTAAAGCGATATAACACACCTCCAATTGCAGTCATCAGATTCATTAGCAGATAACAGGCGCGACCAAGCGTAGATAGCCTGGATAAAGCTGATTGACCTAATATTTGGATTAGATTAATCATTATTGATGGTGAGATTCAGGCTGAAATTGTTCAGATTCTGTCAAACCAAACAAATCCTTACGATAGTCTGGGGCAGGATAATGGAAAGGAACTGGCCCGTCATAGTCACCATTGACAAATTGTTGTACCCATTGCGAAGATGATGCCTGGATTTGCTGGGGAGAACCATGTTCAATCACTTTGCCTTCTGAAATTAGATAGACATCATCGGCAATCGTAAATGCTTCGTGTATATCATGGGTAACGATGATGCTGGTTAAATCAAGCGCATTGTTGAGTACGTGAATGAGTTTGATCAATACGCCCATTGAGAGTGGATCTTGTCCAGCAAATGGTTCGTCGTACATCATGATTTCTGGATCCAGTGCAATCGCACGCGCCATTGCGACCCGACGAGCCATGCCACCTGAAAGTTGAGAAGGCATGAGTTTATGTGCACCACGCAAGCCCACAGCGTCGAGTTTCATTAACACCAGCGAACGTATCATTGATTCTGGAAGTTTGGTGTGTTCCCGCATTGGGAAAGCGACATTCTCATAAACATTAAGGTCGGTTAATAATGCCCCGCTCTGGAACAACATACCCATGCGTTTGCGCAGATTAAATAATTGTTTGCGGCCAAGCTTGTCAACAATGATATCGTTGACCAATACCTGACCTTGTTGTGGCCGCAGTTGACCACCAATCAATTTAAGCAAAGTGGTTTTACCAGTCCCGCTAGGACCCATAATGGCAGTGATACACCCCCGACGAATTTGCAGACTAATATTATCAAATATTTCTCTGCTGCCACGAAAAAAACTCAAGTTTTGAACGCTGATAATGATATCAGCCGTGTTGTCTTTTGTTTGTGGCATTTTAGTGTCGTTTGAGTAGAGCTAGGAGGCTGTCCGAGAATAGAAATCTACTGCGGAAAAGCGGATTTTGGCCCATTTTTCCGATTAAAATTCGTTCAATACAGCAAGTATTCGCCTCATTATAATCGAAAAAGTGGACTCAAATCCGCTTTCTCTCGCTACGGCTTCTATTCTCGGACAGCCTCCTAGGCTCAGAGTATCAAAAAAGGTTTGCAGAGATTACTCGTTTGCTTGCGAGTGATATTCCATCACTTCTTGCATAAATTCAATAAACTTGGTTTTTTTAATTGTTTTTTTGGGAATGATTAATGCAGAGTTGTGATCGAAGTACAAAAAACCATAGGTTTTGTCCCTGTTGATTTCGATGCGCATAATGTCTTTCCAGGGTATTGTGGTGTCCTCACCGTTGACAGTTTCAACTAATCGTCCCGGTTGAGCTTTCAAGGTTCGTGTTCCCAGTATGTTTTTCATATCCTCGTCTGAGTAATGCTTGCGCACTTGTTGCCAGCTATTGTGCCGTAAATACAGTGGAACCAGCAAACCCCAGATGACACCGACACCACCGATAAGGATGCCGGTGCGAAAATCTTGGTAATAAATAAAGTAAAAGAAAGCAATGGCAGACATTGCCCCTGGGATGATGGCCTGGTGACTGGTCAGCATCTTTTTAAATCCAGGATTGCCAGTTAATTTCATATCGTTGAAAAAACGGATGTCTTTTTCACGTAGTTCGTAGTCTATTTCGCTCATGGTATATCGTAGTGTCCTCTAAGACATCTTTAAGTTGTAAAACTTACTCAGCTTGTCCACTATTTTGTCCAATTTCTGTTTGGAAAGTGCTCATTTACACCTGTAAACTGCGCGCTTTCGCTTTGTTCCTGTACAAGAGGGCAATCCGAGTAGTTACTTTGAAATTATTGATATAATAATGGTGTTTGTTGATTGTAACAGCTGAATTTTATTTTGCATTTAGCCAAAAACTGATCAGAGATGTTTATCCATGCCAATTGTACTGTTTTTTTATGACCATTTTTTGCGCAACACCTCTTAAGTATTTTGAAATAAACTAAAATCTCAATGCGTGAAAGTCACAATAAATTATTGACTTGTTTTGTTTTTCAGTCATGGTGAAGCGGTTTTACGAGCTATGTTGACAAAGTCTTTTGGGAAACTGAAACCCTGCATTGCTTGCAAAACCATGCGATTCTTCATAATCCAGCCCCACAGTATACTCAATCCAATTCAATTTTGCTCTTACAGTGTACAAGATTCATCTTCAGTTGAGCAGAGATGTTAAGCACTCTGGTAGACTATGACTATTGTCTAACTTTTTTTCGGATCAGAAATATGAAGGACTGCTCTGTGAAGCCAGCTAAGTCTGTATTTTTCCGCATTGGCGGTATTCAGATTACATTTGCTCTATTGTTTGGTCTGTGTGTTACTCAGGCATTGCATGTAGTCAGAGCAGATGATAGCTCTGGATTACCATTGCCGCCAGATATCCCGCCACCTGTAGAAGATGGTGAACCGATGGATCAAGATGTTAGAATCTATCGTGAAGACAAGAAAACTATCTACGAATATCGAGTTAATGGTGAACTCTACTTTGTTAAGGTTATTCCAGAAATAGGGCCAACTTATTACTTAACTGATGAGGATGGCGATGGAGTGATTGATACGAGCACTCAGGGGCCGGAGAGCGGGTTGAAGATCCATCAATGGAAGTTGTTTAGCTGGTAGATTGTAGAGCCACTCGATGATCTGGCTGACAACATTAATATTGTTTCGAGAGTCGTGTTTTGGGCAATTCAGCTGTCCGTCTCAACATCAGGAGTAAACCAGTGACTCAACTATCAATAAACCAAAGGCAATTATTATCATTAATGAGCTTGGCACTGATTGTGTTCGTTATGGTGTTCAATTCAATCAGTTTTGCCGGCGAGTCCACAACAAGTACAGAGAAAATCATGAGTCAACAACTCCCACCTTGTCCGACAGCACAAAATTGTGTGAACAGTACAGATGCAGAATCATCACATCAAATACCCGCACTAAACTTCGAAGGTAGCACACCAGAGAAAGCGATGCAGATATTGAATCAAGTGTTGTTGTTAATCACTGAAAAAGTACAAATGGCTGAAGATGGCAAGACTTTGCATGCTGAATTCAAGTCAGCAGTATTGGGTTTTGTTGATGATGTCGATGTAGTATTAAATGCGGATCAAAAGCGCATTGAAATACGTTCCGCATCTCGAGCCGGCTACTATGATTTTGGTGTTAACAGGCGGCGCGTTGAAAGCATTCGTAAAGCCTTTGATGAAGCGTTAAAACAAGCAAATGATTAAGAGCAAACTGACTTAATTTTAGGAACGTGTAAGAAATAATTTCAACAACAGACATGTCTTTTTGTCCGTCTTCGGCGTTGCAGCAACAGTTACATAGTTCACTATGCCCCTATTGCTGCGCCTTGAAGACAAACAAAAATCCTACGCCCGTTGCCGAATTTATTTCGTGCATGTTCCTAAGTAGGTGACCATAAATTTTTTAACATTTTACTGGTTTATTTTGCGCTCTTCTTCGTTGCAACTTCGGTTGCGTAGCGCACTATGCGCCCTGCGTTGTGCCTCGAATACTACAAAATACCCTGCACAAAATTGTTAAAAAACTTATGGTCACCTACTTAGAACCTGATTTCGTATGATGTTTGCGAATTCCAAGCCAACATTCAGACAACGTCTATATACGATTATATACGATAGCCACACAACAGCCGGGCGCCTGTTTGATCTGGTGCTGATAGCGGCAATTCTTGCCAGTGTTGCTGTGGTCATGGTTGACAGTGTTGAAAAGTTCACTCTCCAGCATGGAGAGTTGTTACTTGTACTGGAGTGGGCGTTTACGATTTTATTCAGTATTGAATACTTGATTCGTATTTACTGTAATCCGCGCCCTCTCAAATATGTCTTTAGCTTTTTTGGGATCATTGATTTATTGTCTATCCTGCCAGCTTACTTGCTGTTTTTATTTAGCGGGGCTAAATACATGATGATTATCCGCTTGTTGCGGATATTACGTGTCTTCAGAATACTCAAACTGTCGCATTATGTGACTCAATCTAATTTGCTGCTGATTGCGATTTCAGCGAGCAAAAGTAAAATTCTGGTTTTTCTGTTCTTCATGCTCACAATTACTTCATTGTTTGGTGCCATGATGTATTTGGTTGAAGGGCCAGAACATGGTTTTACCAGCATTCCACGCAGCATTTACTGGGCAATTGTCACGGTCACAACAGTGGGTTATGGTGATATTTCGCCGCAAACTGCTTTGGGACAAACCTTGTCTTCGCTAATGATGCTGACCGGCTATGCAATTATTGCTGTCCCTACTGGAATTTTCACTGCAGAGCTTTCAAAGACAATGAAAGACCATATCAGTGAAAGTGAATGCCCTGCCTGCCACAAAACCGGCCACTATATTGCTGCAAATTATTGTTTTGCTTGTGGCGCCAAATTATAACCCTTAGTAATTACGAATTGCGCTGAGTGGTTGCTGTTCTTGCGTGTAAATCTCGAACAGTATTGAACTAAGGAACGTTCATGAAATAACTTGCACAATTGACTTGTCTTTTTGTCCGTCTTCTGGGTTGCAGAAACAGTTGCATAGTTCACTATGCGCCTGTTTCCGCGCCTTGAATACGAACATAAAGTCTGCTCCAATTGCACAAGTTATTTCATGCACGTTCCTAAACGATATTGATTCCACTATTCGTTAGCTGATAGCTGTGGGATAATAGCCGGATATATTTTTTTCGTAATTACTCAACGAATTGAAATCGCCCCTGTAATTGCCTGAGAGGCTGAGTAGTTTCTTTTTTCAATGACTTAAATCGGTACAAGCAATGGATGATAACAAGCGAAAAGCGCTTTCAGCTGCGTTAACTCAGATCGAAAAACAGTTCGGCAAAGGGTCTGTGATGCGCATGGGCGATGCTGGGGCTATACGCGATATTGAAACGGTTCCAACTGGATCGCTGGGGCTTGATATTGCACTTGGTTGTGGTGGTTTGCCGCGTGGACGTGTGGTTGAAATTTATGGTCCGGAATCATCTGGTAAAACCACACTGACCTTGTCAGTGATTGCTGAAATACAAAAACTGGGTGGTACCGCAGCTTTTGTTGATGCTGAGCATGCATTGGATCCCTTATATGCTGAGAAAATTGGCGTTGATATTGATGAGTTGTTGTTATCCCAACCAGATACCGGGGAACAAGCATTGGAAATTACAGATATGTTAGTGCGTTCTGGTGCAGTGGATATTGTGGTTGTTGACTCGGTCGCCGCAC
Source organism: Methylococcales bacterium (assembly GCA_036478815.1). GTDB lineage: Bacteria > Pseudomonadota > Gammaproteobacteria > Methylococcales > DRLZ01 > DRLZ01. Next base: position 9,434 of record JAZGEP010000141.1, on the reverse strand, counting down.
TGACCCCAAAAGCCGAAATTGAGGGTGAAATGGGTGATACCCATGTTGGTTTGCAGGCGCGTTTGATGTCTCAAGCATTGCGTAAGTTGACGGCAAATATTCAGCGTGCCAATACCATGGTGATCTTCATCAATCAAATCCGTATGAAAATTGGTGTTATGTTTGGTAGCCCGGAAACGACATCAGGTGGTAACGCGCTTAAATTCTATTCCTCAGTACGCCTGGATATTCGTCGCACTGGTGCAATCAAGCGTGGTGATGAAGTAGTTGGTAACGAAACCCGCGTTAAAGTTGTAAAAAATAAGGTTGCGCCACCGTTTAAACAAGCCGAGTTTGAAATAATTTACGGTGAGGGTATTTCATTGTATGGTGAATTAATCGATCTGGGTGTTAAGTATGGTTTCGTGCAGAAATCCGGTTCGTGGTATAGCTATGGTAAAGACCGCATAGGGCAGGGTAAGGAAAACGTACGCCAGTTTCTGAAAGAGAATCCGCAAATTGCCGATGAAATACATCAAAAGATTCGCAACGAAGTGTTTGGTGTTGATGAAGCAACGCCTGTAGAAAAGGACTCTAAAAAAGCGGGTAAGAAAGTATCAGATAGTAAAGATGCGCTTGCTTAGGTTTCTATGCTCGGACTCACTATTATCTTAAAGTGATGGGAATTAACAATTGTAGGGTGCATTTTATGCACCAAAGATGTGGTGTCACACTATATTTTGGTGCATGGAATGCACCCTACGAGAAAAATTTCGCTGTAACGTAATGGCCGCGGCAAAACGAGAGACTGAGCGGGCAATGAGAAAAGACAATTGATTGTCGAGTGAATGTGTGAAGACACCAGCAAAAAGATCAAACAGATCTGCCTTGAATTACTGACCCGTGGTGAATTGACACATCAATTATTAGTGCAAAAGTTAGCACAACGTGGGTACCAATCCGATACCGTCCGACAGGTAATTGATGAGCTGGCAGAGCAAGGTTGGCAAAGTGATCAACGCTATACTGAGCAATACATTGCCATGCGCTCACGCAAGGGGTTTGGGCCGGTGCGTATCCAGATGGAACTGGAGCAACGCGGCATTGATGAAACAGCTGCAAATCATGCAGTCAGTGAAGTAATATGGCAGGATAATCTGGCTAGAGCATATCGAAAAAAATATACCAACAGCCAGATAACTTGTTGGTCAGATCGCACTAAACGCATGCGTTTCTTACAGTATCGTGGATTTACCTCTGAACAAATCCATCGCTTTATGCAAACACTGGATCAGGACAATGAATCTTTATGATCGCAGGGGCAATCCCTTGGGTTGCCCTGCCTGCCCACATGCATTATTTAGAAGAAGGGCAACCAAGGGGGTTGCCCCTGCATCATTACGTAGAAACAATACATTAAGATAAATACGCTGAGTAGTTACGAATTTATTACCGCTGATTTTGGTTAATTAACAAATGAGAACAATGACTTGCGCAGAATTGCGCTCGAGTTTCCTGGGGTTTTTTGAGAAACACGAACATACGCTCGTGGCCTCCAGTTCACTGGTGCCCGCAGATGATCCAACCTTGCTATTCACTAATGCAGGGATGGTACAGTTTAAGGATGTGTTTCTGGGGCGAGAACAGCGAGCTTATTCACGTGCTACCTCCAGCCAGCGTTGTGTACGTGCTGGAGGTAAACATAACGATCTGGAAAATGTAGGGTATACCGCACGCCATCATACATTTTTTGAAATGCTGGGTAATTTCAGCTTTGGTGATTATTTCAAAGAAGAGGCTATTCGTTTTGCTTGGAGTTTTTTAACGGAAGAACTTGGTATTCCTGAACAACGCTTGTGGGTAACAGTCTATGAAGACGATCAGCAAGCCGAAGATATTTGGCTAAAACAACTCAAAATCGATCCGCAACGCTTCTCGCGTCTTGGTGCTGAAGGTAACTTTTGGTCGATGGGCGATGTTGGGCCGTGTGGTCCATGCACTGAGATTTTTTACGATCACGGTAAAGCTGTCGCGGGTGGGCCGCCAGGCTCGCCTGATGAAGATGGTGATCGCTATATAGAAATCTGGAACCTGGTGTTCATGCAATATGATCGCGATAAAAGTGGCGAACTGACTGCATTGCCGCGCCCATCAGTCGATACCGGCGCTGGTCTGGAACGCTTGGCTGCTGTAATGCAAGGTGTCCATAATAATTATCAGATAGATTTGTTTCAGGGATTGATTCAGGCAGTTGCCAAACTTGCCGGAACTGATGATTTAACCCAGAGTTCTTTACAAGTTGTTGCCGATCATATTCGCTCATGTGCATTCTTGATTCATGATGGAGTATTACCATCCAATGAAGGGCGTGGCTATGTGTTACGGCGTATTATTCGCCGTGCTGTGCGTCATGGTTATCAGCTGGGAATCCGTGAGGTTTTTTTCTTCAAACTGGTGCAACCGCTGTGTGACGTGATGGGTGATGCTTATCCTGAGTTGAAAGAGTCACAACATCGGATTGAAGCTGCGTTAAAACAAGAAGAACAACGATTTGCAGAAACCCTGGAACAAGGTATGAAAATTCTGGATGACAGTGTCGCTGCTTTATCTGGAAAGACTATCCCAGGTGATGTCGTATTTAAACTCTATGACACTTATGGTTTTCCGGTTGATTTAACAGCTGATTATGTGCGCGAACATAATCTGTCGCTGGATATGGATGGTTTCGAAGTAGCCATGAATGAGCAACGCAATCGGGCACGTGCTGCTGGTTCATTTGCTGTCGATTATGCGCAACAGATTAATATCGAAGGCAGCACTGAATTTACTGGGTACAACAATACTCGTTTTGATTCAAAAATCACCGCACTTTTTGTTGATGGGCAGGCGGTAGAGAGCATAACACCAGGGCAACAAGTCATGCTGGTGCTTGAGCAAACTCCGTTTTACGCTGAATCTGGTGGACAAGTCGGAGATACAGGGCAAGTGACTGCTGGAGAGGCTGTGTTTAAGGTGGACGATACTCGCAAACAAGCCAATGGTGTGTTTGTCCACTATGGCGAAATGGTCACAGGTGAGTTACAACAAGGTTCCAGCTGTCAGGCAACTATTGATGCACCACGCCGGGCAGACATCGCACTCAATCATTCAGCAACACATTTGATGCATGCGGCATTGCGTCAAGTGCTGGGTGCACATGTTGCGCAGAAAGGTTCATTGGTTGATGCAGAACGCTTACGCTTTGATTTTGCTCACAATCAACCAGTCAACATTGATCAAATCAAGGAAGTTGAGCGCATTGTTAATCAGCAGATTCGTCTAAACGCTGAGGTGAGTGCTGATGAAATGAATAAAGATGAAGCGCTCAAGGCCGGTGCGATGGCATTGTTTGGCGAGAAATATGGAGATACGGTTCGGGTATTGCGGATTGGTGATTTTTCAACCGAGCTCTGTGGCGGTACCCATGTCAGCAGAGCAGGTGATATAGGCGTTTTCAAAATTATCAGTGAAACAGGCACCGCATCGGGAGTGCGTCGCATAGAAGCAGTGACCGGAGCAGCAGCGATAGAGCGTATTGAACAATCTGATAGCATGCTGGAACAGATTGCTGCGCGGTTGAGGAGTGGTCGGGAAAATCTCACTGAACGTGTTGATGCGATGCTTGAAAAAAATCGCCAACTGGAAAAGGAGCTGGAGCAGCTCAAATCAAAATTGGCGAGTAGTTCTGGAAATGCATTAACTGATCAGGCAGTTGATATTAATGGCATTAAAGTACTCGCTGCAAAATTAGAGAATGTTGAGCCCAAAGCCTTACGTGAGATTGTTGACCAACTGAAAAACAAGCTGGGAAGTACAGCCATCGTGTTAGCGACTGTTAACGGAGACAATGTTAGTTTAGTGGCAGGCGTCAGCAAAGATCAGACTGATCGCATAAAAGCGGGTGAACTGGTCAATGTAGTTGCCACACAAGTTGGTGGTAAAGGTGGTGGACGACCGGATATGGCGCAAGCTGGAGGTAATAATCCCGCAGCATTAGATTCTGCACTGGCCGGAGTCGCTGGCTGGGTGCAGGAAAAACTGGGATAACCGATGGCGCTGTACATTCACAAATATGGCGGCACTTCAGTTGCTGATGCCGATTGCATTGAAATGGTCGCCGAAAAAGTCATTGCAGCACGTGGCGCAGGTGACGATATAGTGGTGGTGGTTTCTGCAATGAGCGGTGAAACCAACCGCTTGACCGAATTGGCCAATAGTATCCAGCAACCACCGAACCCTCGTGAGCTGGACATGTTGCTGTCAACAGGTGAGCAAATTACCATTGCCTTGCTGTGCTTGGCTTTGGAAAAACGCGGGCAGGCTGCTCAACCTTATACAGGTGCGCAAGTGCGCATTGTCACTGATGATAGCCATAACAAAGCACGCATTGTTGATATTGAAACCGGACGCATACGTGACGATTTACAGCAAGGCAAGATTGTGGTGGTTGCAGGATTCCAGGGAATTAGTGAAAACGGTCAAATTACAACCTTGGGACGCGGTGGTTCAGATACAACAGCAGTGGCATTAGCAGCGGCTTTAAAAGCTGATGAGTGTAGGATCTTTACCGATGTTGATGGTGTCTATACCACTGACCCACGCGTTGAACCGAAAGCAAGGCGACTCAGTCATATCACATTTGAAGAAATGCTGGAAATGGCAAGTCTGGGTTCAAAAGTGTTGCAGATACGCGCGGTGGAATTTGCAGGAAAATACAACGTACCATTACGTGTGTTATCGACATTTAAAGATGGCGAAGGCACACTGATTACTACAGAGGATACTGGGGTGGAACAAGCGTTAATTTCAGGTATAGCATTTAATCGGGATGAAGCCCAGTTGACCGCCAAAGGGGTTCCTGATCGACCTGGCATTGCAGCGCAAATACTGGGGCCGATTGCAGATGCCAATATTGAAGTGGATATGATTGTGCAAAATACTGCAGAAGACGGCACCACTGATTTTACTTTTACAGTGCATCGCAACGACTGTGCAAGAGCGCTCGCAGTATTGCAAACCACTTGTGATGAATTGGGTGCCAGACAAGCCAGCAGCGATGCTAATATAGTGAAAGTTTCTGTGGTTGGCGTTGGAATGCGTTCCCATGCTGGTATCGCAGCTAAAATGTTTAGACAATTAGCCAAAGAAAATATTAATATCCGCATGATTTCAACATCTGAAATCAAGGTCTCTGTGGTTGTTGATGAGAAATATCTGGAGCTTGCGGTGCGTAGTTTACATCAAGTATTTGACCTGGATGTTGCACCAGAACAGGCATCAGTTTTTTGTTGAGAGAGGTTGTATGATGATTAGACAGCAAAGTAAGCACAGGTTTTCTTCAATCAAAAATCAGTGTGGTGATGCGTCAACGAATATAGTGTTGTTGCTAGCATTTGCACTGTTGGCTTTGTTGCTTTGGCAATACAATCAAAGCAACACTGACGACGATGCGCAAGCGACTGATCCGCTGGCCACCACTGCCGGTACTCAGACCAGGCAAAATGATCAGGGAATGATTGTTGACCCACTTCAACCTCAGAAAATAGAGAGATTAGATAAAGAATTACAGCAAGCAGAAGATATTGCAGACCAGAAAGCCGCACATCAAAATGAGCAAGATTCCCCTGAAAACAGGATGATCGCTTTGGATGAGAGTGATGATATCGTGCGAGAAGAAGCATCGGAGCTGTCTAACACAACGCACTGGCAATCCTGGCTGGGAACAGAGCAATCAATTCGTAAGTTTGTACAATTTATGGAGAATGTTTCCCGCGGAAAAGTACCACATAAATATTTCAAATTTTTGGCACCAGCTGGTCAATTGACTGTCGATGAAATGCCAAATAAAGAATATTCCCTGGATTCCAAGAGCTACAAGCGTTATAACCAATTCGCCAATACGATTGATTCGCTTGATACAAAAGCTCTAGTGTATACCTATACGATGCTGAAACCATTCATAGAGACAGCTTGGGACGAAATGAAAACACCAGGCCAGTCTTTCGATGAGGTTGTATTGAAAGCAATCAAGCAAGTGCAAACAGCACCGGCAATTCGTGAAGAAATTCGTTTGATTCGACCTTCAGTGATGTATAAATTTGCAGATGCCAGGTTAGAGCAATTGAATGCAGTCAGTAAACAAATGCTTCGTATGGGCCCACGTAATACGCGTATTATTCAGAAGAAATTAGACGAAATCGAAATCCTGTTACGCGCCCGTCGCGCGCTTGAATCTGAACAAGTACTAGACTTGGACGATGAATAACCTGATGATGGAGGATTAATCATGAAATACAGCGTTTTTATTCATACCAATCATAAGCAAGAAGTCGGCGCATTGGTGGCAAAATACGCCTTGCAGCGTCATTCCAGCAATACAGACAAATTTGATGTGCAGTTTATTCACACCAAAGATCACTCATTCCTGCACGACAAGGAAGGGCAAAGCTATTTGCGAGCAGGACAGAGTAGAACCTGGTTAAATGATGATTTACAATCATTTACGCCACTACGCTTTATGGCTCCTGAATTGATGGGTTATCAGGGCAAGGCAGTGGTGATGGATCCAGATATTTTCGCAGCTGGCGAAATCTGGGAACTGTTGTCTCGCGACATGCAGGGAGCAGCAATCATGTGTCGCAGTCGCGCAGGTCGAAAAGGTCGTGGAGGCGCATTGGCCAGCAGCGTTATGCTGCTTGATTGTCAACAATTGAGCAATTGGAACTGTGAACAACAGTTTAATGAAATGTTTGAATTCAAACGTGATTATATGCCCTGGATTGGTTTGAAACTGGAAGATCGAGACAGCATTGCATTGTTTGAAGAACAATGGAACGATTTTGATCGTCTCACAGAACAGACAAAATTACTGCACAACACCAAACGCAAAACCCAACCCTGGAAGACCGGATTACCAGTTGATTATCGCCCCGCCGAAAATGAAGCGTCCTGGTCACCATTGTTATGGGCAAAAAAAGCACGTCGTGCACTGTTTGGCGAATATGGACTGCTCGGTGAATATAAACCTCATCCTGATCCAGCACAGGAAGTGTTTTTCTTTGGATTGCTCAAGGAATGCTTGCAACAAGGCATCGTAACAGAAGATATGTTGCAGGAAGAAATGCGCCAGAATCATGTTCGGCATGATGCGTTTGAACTATTGGAACGTATACAGCCATTGTGATGGCATCTTGATTCAAAAGGGGTCAGACTCGATTTTATGTTATGATGCTACTCTTGAAAAACATGGATATATTGATGGCACGCCTTCCTCGCTATTTTGTTAAAGATCAAGCTCAACATATTATCCAGCGCGGTAATAATCGTGATTCAATCTTTGCTAGTGATGATGACTATCGATTCTATCTGGATTGTTTGAAAGACGCGGGAAAACGTCATGAACTGTTAATCCATGCCTATGTTCTGATGACGAATCATGTCCATATATTAGCAAGCCCTAAGACAGAAAATAGTATTCCCAAAACCCTCCAGTCAGTTGGTCGACGCTATGTGCAGTATTTCAATGGTGCTTATGATCGGACTGGAACTCTCTGGGAAGGTCGTTATAAGGCGACCGTGATTGACAGCGACCGCTACTTTTTGACATGTATGCGCTATATTGAACTAAACCCTGTGCGTGCAGGTATGGTGGAGCACACACGAGATTATCCATGGTCGAGTTATCTGGCCAATGCCTATGATGAAAAAAACCCGCTGTTAACTCAGCATAGTCAGTATCGGCAACTGGATGCCAATTCTACAGAACGACAGCTAGCCTATCGTCAGCTTTTTCGTGTAGCAATTGAAACAGGTGATCTAGAAGCGATCCGAGAATCAACCAATAAAGGCTGGGTTCTGGGAAATGACGGGTTTCGAGAGAAAATTGAACGACTCTCAGGTCGACGTACAACGCCAAAACCTAGAGGCAGGCCAAGAAATGAGAATGATTAATAATACGAGTCTGACCCTAATACTGAAATAATGTTATAGCTGACTACGGTTATACGGGTTACGCGTTGACGGTCATAAAAGTAGATTCATGCTGGTACAACCCTGAGAAATCATTCAATTATTCGATATTTTTTGTAACAGGATTGATAAATCACTTAGCATACCGTCTCAATAAAAGCACGGTAATATTCACATTTTAATTTGATTGTTATTTTGTTCTAATGTCGATTGACGGCAACAAGGAGACTGTATATTCATGTTTAAAAAGAAGACTTAATTAAAAAGAAGACTTAATTTTACTCCGACCCCGAATTTTAGTGCCGACCCCGAATTTTAGTGAATAGCTCGTAGCCAAGATAAGCACAGAGCCATCCGGCAATGATGTTGTCGTGCAACCACAAACGCCGGATGACGCTATGGATTATTTGGACTTAAGGTTATTTAGTAAACTGTCACCGTAATTGCCAGCAAAATGGCATCATTCAAAAGATACACGCGCAATTTATGGCAATGTCTGATGATGACGATGAGGATGGTTGAATACAACGATGTTAACCGTCTAAATCCAATTATTTCCCCCAAAGAGATGACGACAAATTGTCGTGGTCAAAAGGTTCTTTGGTCTTGATTTTGATGAGAACTTGGCACTGAGGAGTAATAAACTGTCACCGTAATACACTGATACTCCTTGGTCTGCTCTGACTTCAATTTTTCATTATGCGTATTTTAGATTCACCTCTTATTAAGGCTTGGTTCGCAAGAATGTAGCCAAAACTAAGGAGTAACAATCATGCATACTAAAGCCGAATTAATTCTTTTCGCCGCACTACTCTCAAATTCTGCTTTTGCTATGAATTGTTTTGATATCGAGGATTACACTAATTATTCTAGTTACCACGAGTACGACTTAGTACAACGAAGAGGTAAGGTTTATGAATGTAAAGTGGCTGGCTGGTGTAAACAAGGTGGCCCTTACACGCCTGGTATTGGATGGGCTTGGAATCAAGCTTGGGAAGAGCTTGGCCACTGCCATCAAAAACATCATTTTCCAAATGTAAGCCATGAAAAATTCTGCATCGGTCAACACTACGCTGTTGGTGATACCGTATTCTATAGAGGTTATTTATACGAGTGTAAGGTGGAAGGCTGGTGCAGTAGCGCAGCTGCAGCCTACGAACCCGGTGAAGGAGAAGCTTGGTTTGATGCCTGGAGACCAGTAAGAAATAACTAGATACTTTGTCAATGTGTATTGGCAGCTCGAAGCTGATACACCGATGCGTTCTGCGCGCGCTAACGTTGAGTTAACCCGCTTGATTACGGTGACAGTTTACTAAATATACCATCAGTGTTCCCCTATTGGCGGTGTCCGCGACACTAACCTCGCCACCAGAGAGCTCATAAAGCTCAGGAAAGACGTTCCCATGATGATTGCGTTTTGAACGGCTCGAATGGTGTATGAACTTATA
>JAZGEP010000140.1:0-2380 GCA_036478815.1 Methylococcales bacterium | reverse complement strand
AACAAGGGTCAGCTGCATAATAAACATCCAACCCCGGCATCTTGTTAAAACCAACAATTGCATCATAATTTTCATATTGCAATTGATTTGAAAGCTGTACTACAAATTGACGGTCTCGATTGTGATTGGTTAGCGCTGTGACAGGTAGACAATTGACCTTCATGTTGTCTGGCATATTTGCTTCCCAGTGCCGAGTGTAAACACTGACCTGGTGGCCACGTTGTAAACATTGTTCAGCAATGCTGAGGAAATTACGCTCCAAACCCCCATAGGGAAAATAACTGAACAGACAAAATGCAAATCGCATTAGCAGAATCGGTTCCGATAAGCTGTGTGAGATCGATAGAGAGGCCCACCAGAATAGCCGGCTAATTGTTTCACTACAATCACCCTAAATAAAGATTTGCAGCACTAAACCTGATGCTTGCACTAACATTACTTGCACATCTCACTTTAGGTATCTCGCAATAAATAAACTACCAATATTACGCAATATTTTTGTTTGTATTCAAGGCGCATAGCAGGCTATGTAACCGAAGTTGCAACGCCGAAGACAAACAATAAGACAAGTAAGGTTGGTAACTTTATTTCGTCAAACCACCTTAAGCCCAGATCAACCATATTAATATCTAACCAACTCATTCTTTGTTATAGCAAAAAACCCCCACCGTATTCATTCTACGTGATCTGACAATTCAATACCACGCAGTGTGTAGCCGTTTAAAATTGAACCCCAAGTGACTGTTGGGGCTCAGAGCATGTAAGACTTTGTAAAAATCCACTCAACTGCCAGCGAGTATGTCAAAATTTGTAAAATCAAAACGGATGTTTGGTTAGGAGTGTGGATTTAATAACTTCCGGATTTTGACTTGCCTTTTGGCTCCACAGAAGCACTAATAAAATAGTTACATAGGCCTACTATGCGCCTATTTTATCAGCACTCCTGTGAAACCAAAATTCTACGTCAAACTTCCGGAAGTTATTAAATCCTCACTCCTAAGGAACGTGCATGGAATAACTTCGACAACTGGCGCAGGATTGTTGTTTGTCTTCAAGGCACCGCAACAGGCGTATAGTGAGCTATATAACTGTTGCGGCAACACCGAAGACGGACAACAAGACAAGTCAGTTGTCGAAGTTATTTCATGCACGTTCCTTAATTAACGATATTCGCTTATTTTTCATAACAATAAAATGAGGATATATTTGTGCGCCGTGTGTTACTGATTGACGATGATGTTGAATTGAGCGATATGTTGACTCAATATTTGATGCAAGAGGATTTTACTGTTGATCAAGTGTTTGATGGCGAACAAGGTGTCAGCCAGGCCATCGCTGAACAATACGATATTGTGTTGCTCGATGTCATGTTACCGAAACTCAACGGTTTTGAGGTATTACCGCGTATTCGCCAGCAATCTCAAGTTCCAGTGCTGATGTTAACAGCACGCGGTGACGATATTGACCGGGTTGTTGGGTTGGAAATGGGTGCTGATGATTATTTACCAAAGCCTTGTAACCCACGTGAACTGGTGGCCAGGATTCGCGCTATCTTGCGTCGTACAGAACAGATGTCCACCTCGCAAGTAACAACTGAAGCCAAACAATCAATAACTCTGGGGGATTTAGAGATTCGACCTGCTCTGCGACAGGCACTTTTCAAGGGCGAATTATTAGAGTTAACCAGCACCGAATTCAATCTATTATTGTTACTAGTAGCCAATGCTGGTCAGGTTGTCAGTAAAGAGGAGTTATCAACACAGGCCTTGGGCCGCAAACTGACACGTTATGATCGCAGTATCGATATGCATGTCAGCAATCTGCGTCGAAAAATTGGAGATGCTGATGGCGAATACCCTTTGATTCATACGGTGCGTGGCTTTGGTTATCAATTTGTTAAAGCTGAACAATAATGGGCCGCTTGTTCTGGAAAATATTTCTATGGTTCTGGGCTGCAATGCTATTAATGGGTTTTGCCATCGCATGGGGCATTGCTACTCTGATTGATAATTCGGATCTTTATTCCAGACACAGCCAATATAAACGCATATTACGAGCTCGTGTCGAAACTCTCGCACAAGTAATGGAATATAGCGGTGAATATGCAGCCAGACGATTTTTGATACGCAGTCAGAGCCGACGCCTGAGACTGGAAGCACCCGGTCGATTCAACAGAGCAGAGCAACATGAATTGCTAAAAAGACCACCTGCTGATTTACAATTGTATGTAGTCAACAGCGCTGGAGTTGATCTATTACAACTAAAGTTTCGGAGTTCATTTTACCCTCCACCGAAGGTTTATGAACTTGATTTATAAGGTCTCAAGCCGAAGAGTCTTGGGCTCGAGTTGCAGGACTTGTATAAAAAAGTATTGTATGTG
>JAZGEP010000139.1:0-3681 GCA_036478815.1 Methylococcales bacterium | reverse complement strand
GTTTTCTGATCAAGATGAAATTCTACCAAGCCATCCAGACTATTCCAGTCAAGCTGCTCGTTGTCGTGCATGGGAGTGACTAATGCGACAATGCTACCGCGTATCATTTAGCTGTTTTCCTGGCTCAAATAAATACACCATGTTACCTTTGGCAGTCAGGTGTGACAAGCACTCAAAGCAGCTTATGACTGAGGATTTAATAAAATGCTCAGTCATAAGGAGTGAGGATTTAATAACTTCCCGATTTTGACTTGCCTTTTAATCCCACAAAAGCACTCATAAAATAGTTGCGTAGCGGGCTATGTAACCGAAGTTGCAACGCAGAAGACAGGCAACAAGACAAGTAATACTGGTGGGTTGTTAATTGCGCGTTGCCTTATTAAATCCCCACTCCTAAGTCTTGCATTCGCTACTGTAATTGCAATCATGTCCAAAAATACTGGCATACTCATGTTAGACTGAAACTGATTTATACTGATAATTTCAGAACAAATGCAACTAGCACTAACATTTTTAGGTCACCAACAACCTAACTTTATTATCCGACTGCTTCAGATTATTGCAGAATCCAGCTGCACAGTGAGGGATTGTCATTCAGATATTATGGAGAATCTTTCTGCTGGACACTTGATGATTGATGGGGACTGGCACGAAATTGCCCGGCTTGAAAACACTTTGAAACAACTGGAAGCGGAACCCGGACTGCAAATCTCTCTCTCTCGAGCAGAATCCTGGAAACCAAATCAACCACATATCCCCTATACAATCGAAGTTTATGCGGCTGATCGAACCGGCATCCTACAGGAATTAACTCAGTTTCTGCAAATACAAAATATATTGATTACTCAGATCAAAACCTGCCGCAACCGTGCAAGCAAGGTAATGGCAGAATTATTTTTCGTCAATCTCAGCATTGCCATTCCTACCCATACCCATATCATCAGTCTACGCGAAGAATTTCTGGACTTTTGTGACAACGCTAATATTGACGCAATCCTGGAACCAGTCAAATTTTGAGAACACTGTAGGAGCAATCGATGACAATCGTAGCACTCGGAGCAACCATAGCAGATTTCGAAGCCGATGCTACGGATGATCTACGTTTCAAGCTTTCGGAGTACCATGGAAAATACCTGGTCTTGTATTTTTACCCGCGAGATAATACGCCTGGTTGTACTACAGAAAGTCAGGATTTTAAACAACACTTCACCGATTTTGAGGCACTGAATACTGTCATCTTTGGCATTTCAAGAGACAGTTTGGCATCGCACCAAAAATTCAAAGCCAAATATGATTTTCCATTTCAGTTAATCGCAGATCCTGATGAAACAGTCTGCAATTTATTTGATGTGATCAAAATGAAAAACATGTATGGAAAACAAGTTCGTGGCATCGAACGCAGCACGTTCCTGATTGATCCAAATTCAGTACTAATCAATGAATGGCGCAAAATAAAAGTTAAAGGACATACAGAGCTGGTGTTGGAAACAATACGACAGCTTGGTTAAATCATATCCCGCTGCATGGACTTAATACAATCGGGTGAAAAATTATTTGTGCTAGATACAAGTGTTCTGATTCATGACCCGAGCGCTATTTTTCGTTTTCAAGAACACAACATTTTTCTGCCATTTGCGGTGTTAGAAGCGCTGGATCATGCCCAGCAAAGAACAGCAGAGACCGCGCAAAATATACGCCAAATCAACTTGTTTCTTGACGAACTGGTCAAAACTGTCGATACAACCAATTTACGAGAGGGTATCAAGCTAAATCAGCATCGGTTAGCTTCCAATTTTGACAATCGCTGCCAAGGCAGATTGTTTTTCCAGTCTGAACATGTTTCCAGCCAACTGCCAGACTCGTTATCAACAGACACTTCGGATAACGCTATCCTGGGCAATATTCTTGCACTACAAGCACAATATCCTGCTGGAGAAATCATTCTGGTCACCAGGAACATTCAGCTTAGAATAAAAGCCAACATCCTCGGTATTATTGCCGAGGATTACTACAATGCGAAAGCGCTTGATGATATTGATCTGCTCTATAGTGGAATTCTGGTACTGAATGCTGATTTCTGGGCCAGTGATTGTAAAGTCAGCACTTGGTCAGAGGCTGATAAAACTTACTATCGTATCGAATCAGATCAGGTAAATCAGTGGCATCCCAATCAATTTATTATCTCTACACAAGATTCTGCGTTTCAGGCAAGCGTAGTTTCAATCGATCAAAATTCTGCTGTACTTTCACAACTGGTTGATTTTCAATCTCAACAAACCTGGGGAATCAAAGCGCTTAACTCCCATCAGAATTTCGCTCTGAATATGCTGCTAAATCCTGAAATTGATTTTGTCACATTACTGGGAAATGCAGGCACAGGCAAAACATTGCTTGCATTGGCTGCTGGATTACAAATGACCATGGATGACAACAGCTATCAAGAAATCATTATGACCCGGGAAACCATTTCAGTTGGTGAAGACATCGGCTATTTACCCGGCACCGAAGAAGAAAAAATGGCTCCGTGGATGGGTGCTTTAATGGATAACCTCGAACTACTTGGCAGCTCATCAGAGCACCAGGGCTGGAAAAAAACCAGCACAGAAGAGTTGCTGATGAGCCGCATCAAGGTTAGATCAATCAACTTTATGCGCGGACGCACGTTTCAAAACCGCTATATCATCCTAGACGAAGCGCAAAATCTCACTGTGAAACAGATGAAGACACTGATTACCCGAGCTGGCCCACAAACGAAATTCGTCTGCCTGGGCAATTTGACACAAATTGATACTTCATTGTTAAGTGCTACAACTTCAGGTTTAACCTTTGCAGTTGATCGATTTAAACACTGGCAACACAGTGCGCATATTACTTTAATGCGTGGCGAGCGTTCCCGCTTGGCCGATTTTGCCTCTCATAATCTGTAAAGGAGCGAGAAGCTAATAACCTCCGAAATTTATTAACTTCTCGTTCCTAAGAACAAATACAACTTTCATCCCGTGATCTTTTAAGAAATGCTGAAAAATGAGACTTCTATTCTTGTCTACGTTCTTTCCAACCTCTAATGCCTGTTGAAATCTTGTCATTAATGCGAAATGGTTCGTTGATCTCAACGTCATTATCTTTATTTTGATCGGTTAAACCATAGCCAAGCATATATTCAGCACTCGGCATATCAGCAATACTGACCCGCGATGGATCACCATAACCCAGCGCAATATTTGTAGTGATTTTACTGGAATCCAAATTCATCAATTTATTGTCAGGAAATACTCCGTTAGTGAGATTGTAGAGATAAAAATAGGCTTTACCAAAACAACTTCCCGCAGTTTGTACGCTGACAGGAAGAATGACATTATTAGCCACAATTTGTGCAGCATCAGTAATTCGTGCATCAGCAGGTAAACTTTGAATGCCATTCGCTGTAACATTTGTAAAAAAACCATCGTTATCAACATCAGTCGGAGCGCCACTGTTATCAGCGGTATAGACGTTAGAAGCATCCCAGCTTCCAGCTCCACCGACATAACTGGTCCAGCGTTTGTCCCAGTTGGTTGTGCTACTGTTATAGTCCAACAGCGTCAGTCGAAATTCTGACTGAGCACGCAAATAATACTGTCCACCCGTATTTGAACTTGATGCACCTAGAAACAGGATTGGTTCGCTTGCATTTAAATGACC
>JAZGEP010000138.1:0-2897 GCA_036478815.1 Methylococcales bacterium | reverse complement strand
AATAACTTGAGCAATTGACGTAGGCCATTGTTGTCAAATTACTGTTCATATTCAAAGCCTGCCCCGTATTTATTACGGGGGCGCGAAAACAGGCGCATAGTGAGCGATGTAACTGTTTTCGCAACACCGAAGATGATCAAAAAAACAAGTCAATTGTTCAAGTTATTCCATGCACGCTTCTATTAACCTCATCAATAGAGAGTAAAACGGAACTACCTCACATTTTTTTGTGGAGGACTAGTGGTTTTGCAATCTTCAGCTATATTTCCTCATAAGAACTTTTTTGATAGTGAACTATGGCGATTGTTTTTTCGCCTTAAAAATATGAGGTTTTGGTAATGCGAAAAAAGCTACTATTAACAGTCGCTGTACTTAGCGTACTTGGTATACACAGCTCGGCTCAGGCTTTGAGTTTTGAGGACGCTAAGGCGCTATTTGACACACCGGTGATTTCTAATGAACCTGAAATAGACCCTAATTTGGATGAACCTGAACCTGTGCCAGTTGATGATAGTGCAACTTTGCCAGGCGAAAGTGAACCCAATAATGCTGCAGCAAGCGCTGACCCGATTGCTTCTGGAGTTCAATTTACCGGTCAGTTGTTTTCAGGCGCAGATCAGGATTGGTTTCGTTTCGAAACAACTCAAAATAACGAGATCGTAACCATTGAAACCTCTGAAGCCAATAGCAGCTGGACTCTGACGCTGGTGGATCGAGCTGGCAACACAATTGCCAGCGCAGTAAATGCGACATCTGTCGGTGAACGTCTTGGTACAGATGATCCAGCATTTAGATTGTCAGTGACAGCAGAAAGAGCAGGAACCTACTACCTGATAGTCAGACCTGCCCCAGATACAGTTGCAGCAGATGGCTCACCAATTACTGATACATTTGTAGATGCAGCCTATCGCATTACTGTAACGTTAAGCGATCCAACCAACCCGGATAACCCTGTGCTTGATTCCAATTTTAATGACCTGGAGACCGAGCCAAACAATAGATTTCAGGAAGCTGATCCTCTGGCATCTGGAAAAATACTGCTCGGCCAGTTATTAGATGGCGGTGATGAGGATTGGTTCGAAATTCAAAGCCCTGGAAATGAGATTATTGATATCGATTTTTGCGGTTCTGGTTCACCTTGTGAAGGTCAGGACAATAGAATTGTCATGGTTCTGAAGAAAGAGTTTATTGACAGAGAAGTCGAAGCAAACTTATTGAATGGCATTTTTGTCAACCATCCAAATCTAGGGAAGATAGACAAAAACCGATTATCTGCTATTGAGTACTTAGGTTCACAAGGAGCGCTTAAAAATGCTCTGGTCGGCAAGATACATCCTGATTTCGGACAGCAAAACCAATTGCAAATTGGTATTGATCAGCCTGGAACCTATTATTTTGTTGTTGCAGGTAAATTACAGCGTGATGAAAATGGCGCTATTGATACGCATGTCACAACAGTAGATACAACGCGAGAAGACTGTGGACCAAAATTCAGTCCTGACAGCGGTGAAGAATTGTGTGTTTCAGTAACAGAGACCACAGTTACCGGAGGTCCATTTGTAATCTATGAAGCTTTCAATGACGATCAATATTCAATCCGTATCAGACGTACCAATTTAGCGCCACATACACCGGGTACGGATGCGTTTGCTGCAGAACGTGCGCGCGCCAGTTTCGATAGCTCAACCAATATTATTCATATTCCGGAACTGGAGTTTAATGGTGCCGTGTTTGAAGCTGAGCTGATTCATCGAAATGAAGATGATCGCAATATCTATGAATTGTTACAACTCAGAGAGCTTGATCAGTAAGGTTTAGTTACTAATCTTCACTGACTTACTATAACCGGTGTTGGATGAGCTGCTTGCAGTTCATTCAACACCGGTTTTTTTGCATTATTCAACTGTTAATTTCAGGAAACTTAATCTTATTTTTTTAAAATCAAAAGGTTATAGGATTTGTGATTCCATCTATTTATTTCAAAAGAATATTAGTGTAGCGACATAGGCCTATGTCGCGGCTAAAGCCGCTCCAATGGACTGCAAGTTTCAAGGGGTTTTCTGTATTGGAATACGCCACATTACCAGTCCTATCAAGATCAGAACAGGAATTCCCAGTAAGGCAGTTCCTGCAAAAAAATCCGCATAACCAATACTGTCTACAATCACTCCAGAAAAACCGGCCAAAAACTTGGGTAAAAGTAACATCACAGAGCTGAACAAAGCATATTGTGTAGCGGAATACGCAACATTAGTCAGGCTGGACATATAGGCGACAAAAGCAGCAGTCGCGATCCCTGCGCTGAAGTTATCAAACGAGATAACACCGGTCAGCCACCAGATATCATGACCAATGCCCGCCAATAGGCAGAACAGCAGATTACTCGATGCTGATAACACTGCGCCTAGCAACAAAACAGGCATGACCCCCCAACGCATGATCATTAGTCCACCGGCACCTGCGCCGATAATGGTCATGATCACTCCGTAGACTTTAGTGATACTGGCTACCTCCGTTTTAGTGAAACCCATATCAAAATAGAATGGGTTGGCCATGATTCCCAGTACTACATCAGAAATTCGATAAGTCCCAATTAACAGCAGGATTAACAAGGCATGCCAGCTATAACGTTTGAGGAAATCCCAGAAAGGACTCACCACTGCATCCGCAAACCAGCTCAGGAAATGCGCAACAGGCTTTGGTAGATGTTGATGACCAGCAATGATTGATGCCAGTTGCTGTTTCCTTTGTGCAGCGTCCTCATTCTCTATGGTCTCTGGCTCGCTAATTAACAAAGTAGTGATGATGCCAACCAGCATGCAAGTGGCCATGCTTAGATAGGCGATTTTCCAGGGGTAATGTTCGTAACTGGTTTCGCTGGGATCTGCCCATGCAGC
>JAZGEP010000137.1:0-12001 GCA_036478815.1 Methylococcales bacterium | reverse complement strand
GGTGCATGGAATGCTCCCTACAATTGTTAATTTCCTTAACTTAACGTGCATGGAATAACTTGAACAATTGAGGTAGGCCATTGTTGTCAAATTACTGTTCATATTCAAGGCGCGAAAACAGGCGCATAGTGAGCGATGTAACTGTTTTCGCAACACCGAAGATGAGCAAAAAATACAAGTCAATTGTTCAAGTTATTCCATGCACGTTCCTTAATGTCAGTGACGGAGACCATGTGAACCAGATTTTCAATATTTCACTGGTGAACTATGAAATTCTTAAATCAATACGGTGATTTACTCAAAACAGCCTCGCTTGCCATCCTGCTAATCATCGCAGCATTTTGGGTGACCTCACGGTTTGCCAAACCAGGCCCGCCAGAGACCATCACCATTTCTAGTGGCAGTAAAGACGGAGCGTATTATTTTTACGCGCAACAATATAAAGAAATACTCAAACGTAACAATATTACGCTTAATATTCTTGACTCAACCGGCTCACCAGAAAATATACAGCGCTTAATCAATAAACAGGTTGATATTGCTTTTGTACAAGGCGGGACTAGGTTAGATCAGCTAAGCCAAAATCAACAAGATAATGATTCTAAAGACACTTCGTACTCAATTGGCAGCCTCTATTACGAGCCAATCTGGATTTTTATCTCAAAATCATTCAAGCCACAAACACTCAACGATTTCAAACAGCGAAACATTGCAATCGGCAACCCAGGTAGCGGCACACAAATGGTCGCTCAACAAATACTTGAATTGAATGGTGTCGATGAAAACAACACACAGTTGACCTCTCTATCAAGCAAACTCACCGCAACAGCATTAGTCGATGGCTCAATTGACGCAGGATTTATCGTTGCTTCAGCAAACGCACCGATCATTCAGCAACTACTCAAACAAAAGTCTGTTGAATTATTCAGTCTCAAACGTGCATTAGCCTACAGTCGATTATTACCGTTTTTATCAGAAGTTACACTGGCAACAGGAATCATTAATCTCGCAGAAAATGTTCCGTCTGAAAATAAAATCTTACTTGCGCCCACTAGCAATCTGGTCATTCATAATGACATGCATCCTGGCTTAACCGTATTAATTTTACAAGCTGCACAAGAAATTCACAGTGGACCAAGTTTATTCACACAACCACAAACATTCCCTAGCCCACAAAATCTGGCATATCCAATCAGCGATGTTGCAGAACGATTTTATAAAAAAGGCCCCCCATTTTTAATGCGTTACTTACCATTCTGGGCAGCTGTGTTAATAGACAGAATGATTGTATTTTTGTTGCCATTAATTGCGGTGATGATTCCACTCTTCAAATTAATGCCACCTCTCTATCGCTGGCGAGTGCGTTCCAGAATCTACCGCTGGTATGACGAATTACAAGAAACAGATTCAGCAATTACTCAGGAAAATAGCTTATCAGCCAATCAAATCCAGAAGCTACACAAACAACTGAACCGTATCGATAACGAAGTAGAAAAGCTGAAAACGCCGTTATCCTATGCCGATCAGTTATATCAGCTTCTGCTACATACTGACTTGGTCAGGAAAAAACTGAACAGCAAGAAAATGTCAGATTAAGGCGAGTCGAAAGCGCGGAGTTTATAAGTATCAACAAGCACTTTCCAGACAGCGATTAAGCAAAATAGAGGGTAAGAATCGTGCATGGAATAACTTGAACAATGATGACGCAGGATTTTTGTTTCTGACGAAACGATCTCAAGAGGCACATAGTTGTTCTACGCAACGATTGAGATCGTTTCGTCAGGAGCAAAAAGACAAGTCAGAATGTTCAAGTTATTTCATGCACGTTTAAGCTAAGTAGTTACGAAATATCATTTACAAGAACGATCGTCTAAAAGTGATTTTGAATCATTCCTCTATGATAACTCGCGATGCCTCACTAAGCTTTTACGAGATACTTGTTGTAAAAGAGCAGAGACTTTTTCGACAATATACACCGAACGGTGCTGTCCACCCGTGCAACCAATAGCAACAACTAAATAACTACGGTTTTCTTTTTCAAATAATGGAAACCAGCGTTGCAACATATCGAAAATATCAGTCACAATCTGGTGTACTTCAGGTGAATCCTCTAAAAAATCACAAACCCCTTGGTCTTTTCCAGTTTCTTCTCGCAAGTTAGCTTGCCAATAGGGATTAGGAAGACAACGCACATCAAACACAAAATCAGCGTCCGCTGGTAACCCGTGTTTGAAACCAAACGATTCAAGTTGTACTGAACAGGATTGGGGTACACCTTTTTCTATCCGATCCCGAATAACTTGCCGCAGTTGATGGATATTCATGTGCGTTGTATCAATCACAATATCCGCATAACCGACTACTGATTCCATTAGCACCAGTTCTTTTTCGATAGCATCAGTCAATGTCATCGTGTCACTGGATAATGGATGTTTACGACGTGTTTCATTAAACCGATTGATCAGAACCTGAATATCCGCTCGCAAAAACAAGATTGAACAATCGATACCGAGCTTGTTGATGTGCTCAATTAAAATCGGGAATTGCTGGTCGGTCTCTGCATGATTGCGACTATCAACGCCGATTGCTACTTTTTGATAAACACCTTGTTGTCGACAACTTTCGTTAAGAAAGTTTTCTAACAGAAAAAATGGGAGATTATCAATACAGTAATAGCCACAATCTTCCAAAGTATCGAGTGCAATACTTTTCCCTGATCCAAATAGACCGCTAACAATAATGAGTTTCATAATTAATATTCAGACATCAACAGAATAATTTCCAAAACCATTCTCTGAAAAAAACAGCATTACTGAGTAAATAGCTTTTAATTTATCACTTCCCACATTATAATATATTTTATCCAGACAATTCATTATCATAATGCAGTCTAATTTATAAATAAAAAATAAGTATAGTGGATAACAACATTTTCTGACCTCTAATACCAGAGCAATAGACTATCTATTAACTGCTATTTCGAATAGCCTGAACATAGACCACTATACTGTAAAATAGAATCCATTCATTAGCGATGGTGATCTTTTAGTTTCTCCTTATGCCTGACCAGTTGGCGATCGAGTTTATCGACAAGACCATCAATTGCGGCGTACATATCCTCATGCAAATTTTCTGCAAATAATTTTGCACCACTTACGAACACTGTTGATTCAGCTTTCATGTTGACTTTTTCTGGCTCCAGAATTACGTGGATATCGGTAAGATGATCAAAGTGGCGTTCCAGCTTTGAAAATTTGGTTTCTACATAGTTACGAATAGAATCAGTGATATCCATATGACGTCCTGTAACACTAATCTGCATACGTTCCTCCTGTGTTGTGCTGATTTTTAACAACGAAAGTTTTTGATTGGCTAGGGAGGCTGCCAGAGAATAGAAACCGTAGCGAGGGAAAGCCGTTTTGAGTCAGATTTTTTGATCATTTGAGGCGAATAGTTGCTCAATTTATCGACAAACCCGTCTGAAACACTGAAAGCACCCCGCAATGGTAGAATACAGGGATGTTATTTTACCATTATGATCTGATCCATAATAATCAAACTGGCTAGCAACAATGGCTTTTCCGCCGTAGGCTTTCTATTCTCGGACAACCTCTTAGCTCGCATTTCTCACCAGCCTGAAGTGAAATGCAGGCTAGTATTTCATCTTAAGTTGTATTCGGTAGTACCGCAATGAGCAAGTTCTACGAATCAATTTGACGGCCTATGTCTTCTATCGCTACGCTGAACAAGCTTGCGCTGAAACAACTACAAAACAATTGAGACCGTTTAGTCAATAACAAAAAAGATGTCAGAATACTCAAGCGATTTCATACACATTCTTATGTTTTAAATAACTCGTTTACGTTTACCAGAGGGCAATACTCCCATCATTTCTCTGTATTTAGCGATAGTTCTGCGCGCGACTATAATGTCACGTTTTTTTAACAGTTCCACCAGCTTGCTATCACTCAATGGTTTCGCAGCATCTTCCTTTTCAATTAATTCTCTAATAAAGGCTTTAATTGCAGTAGATGAACACTCAGAACCACCTTCCATTGAAACATGACTGGAAAAAAAATACTTGAACTCAAAAATACCATTGGGAGAATCCAAATACTTATTGGTAGTGACTCTGGAAATCGTTGATTCATGCATACCAACCTCATCTGCAATGGTACGCAAAATCAGTGGTTTCATATATTTCGGCCCTTGTTCAAGAAACGCTTGTTGTCTTTCAACAATAGCACGCGCCACTTTTAGAATCGTATCATTTCTGTTTTCAAGGCTTTTAATAAACCAGCGCGCTTCCTGTAAATGTGTTCGCATACACGTTCGATCTTCCCGGCTACTCTTATCATTTCCAATCATATTTGAGTATGTGGAATTGATACGTAACTTTGAAGCCAGACTGGAGTTGAGGTAAACCTTCCACTCACCATTAGATTTATCCACAATAACATCCGGCACCACATACTGTGGTTCCGGTTTGACAACGCTACTACTCGGAGTTGGGTTAAGACTGCGCACCAATGCGATGACTTCACTCAGTTGCTGCTTCGACACCCCCAGCAAACGCTGCAAACTAATGACTTTATTGGCTGCCAAATAATCTAAACCACCGATTACCAACCGTAGCGCTTCATCACGCCATGGAATGGTGACTGGAAGTTGCTCGACCTGGATGCGAAGACAATCAGATAAATCACGTGCAGCAACGCCAGGAGGATCAAGATTTTGAATTACGAAAAGTCCAGCCTCAATCTCATCACGTGCCAAATTCTCTATCTGTCCTTGTAAACCAGTATAGATTTCTTCCACTGATAATCCGAGATAGCCCTCATCATTAACTGTATAAATGATCGCCATGGAAATGGCGCGATCTCGTTCAGATAAATGCAGGAATTCTAATTGCCACAACAAGTGATCTCGCAGAGATGGTGCCGCGCTCCGCTGAAATTCAATATCTTGATAGTCTGTATCAGATGATGAGCCATTGGCAGCGCCAGAGTCAGGAAAAACTGAATCCCAACTGGCATCAACTGGTAAATCATCTGGAATAGTATTCTCAAATTCTGTTGTCGGTACAATTAGATCTGAATCATCTGAGGCGCTCGCCAGTATTTCATCAGTCGTGTACTCAAGCTCGCTGTCTCGCTCTTCTTCAGAGAGTTCCAGCATCATATTTGAGTCAAGCGCATCCTGAATCTCCTGCTGGAGATCGATCGTTGATAGTTGCAATAGACGGATCGCCTGCTGCAATTGCGGCGTTAGATTGAGCTGTTGCCCAATACGAAGCTGGAGTGTTTGCTTCATTTGTCGGTATTAAAATTATTGTTTAAGCATTCAACAAAACCAGGGAGCCTGAAAAGCTGCTCACAAAGCCGAGAATCTTACTACTGATAGTGTAGATCAAATGAACAATTTAAACAAAGAATTTTAATACAATAAATTCAATCTAAATCTGCTATTCTTACGGTGCATAGATAAGGCGAGTCTATTGACTTCCAACCCTTACTTAAGATGATAACAACAAAACATAATAGTGCATAAGAGCGAGCCAGATCCTTGACAAACATACTTAAATAATGTACACCACACTATCCAATAGTGTGCTATTTACCCTCAATATTGTCAGCATTTTAATTCAAGACAACAACCGACCCTTTCAACCCATCATTTAGTTTATCCATCTAATTACAAATAACTACAGAAAGAACAACCAAGAAGTGAGGATTTAATAACTTCCGGAAGTTTGACGTAGATTTCTAGTTTCACAGGAGCACTCATAAAATAGGCGCATAGCAGGCTATGTAACTATTTTATGAGTGCTTCTGTGGAGCCAAAAGGCAAGTCAAAACCGGGAAGTTATTAAATCCTCACTCCTCATTACATTTTAAAGTCTTCACCCAAAAATACTTTACGTACTTCCTTGTTTTCGACAATTTGTTGAGTACTGCCTTCTGCAATCACTACACCGGCATCCATCACATAGGCACGATTACAAATCCCCAGGGTTTCCTGCACCTTATGCTCGGTTATTAATATACCAATGCCTCGATCACGTAAATGATGAAGAATGGCCTGGATATCGTTGACTGAGATTGGGTCAATCGCCGCAAAAGGCTCATCCAGAAGCAGAAAATGGGGTTCTGTGGCAAGAATTCTGGCAATTTCAGCGCGCCGTCGTTCCCCTCCCGATAAAGCACTGGCTTCGCGATTTCTGAGCGCAGCAATACCAAACTCATGCAGCAACGCATCTATTTTCTTTTCCCTGTCGTCAGCAGAAATACCACGACGCAGTTCCAACACTGCTCTGATATTTTCAGCAACAGTCATTTTACGAAAAATCGAGGTTTCCTGTGGCAGATAACCAACTCCCATCATCGCTCTGCGATGCATCGGTAAGTGTGTTATCTGATTTTCATCAATCAGAATATTCCCCGAATCCACTGGAATCAAGCCAACCAACATGTAAAATGCTGTTGTCTTACCGGCACCGTTTGGCCCCAATAAACCAACAATTTCTCCTTGGTTA
The DNA here is from genome assembly GCA_036478815.1 of Methylococcales bacterium. GTDB lineage: Bacteria > Pseudomonadota > Gammaproteobacteria > Methylococcales > DRLZ01 > DRLZ01. The sequence goes on along the minus strand of JAZGEP010000137.1, from coordinate 5,466 downwards.
ATTGAAATTGAGACACCATTAACGACATGATGATCTTTATAACGCTTATGGATTTGTTTCGCAATCAGTCGGGGCATTCGTGTTATTTTTTCGGGCTTAACACTGTATGAACACGCGTACTTTCACCCGTTTGACCTTTTTTCCCTGCTTTGACAATTTCATTCTTATAATCATATGTGATGCGATCACTATCCATCCGATCACCTTTAGTCCCAAAACCATTGCCCGTATTTTCTTCTAGCCAAACTTCTGCATTGCCTTTCAATACAATCAGACTTTTGTTAATAAAATATTCTGCAATTGAAGACTTCCCGTGGCGCTCCAATTTACCAGCTTCAACCACTTGCTTCATATAAACCGGATTTCCTGTGGCAATGACTTTATCTGGTTTTCGATCATCCAGATAGACTTCAAGACGCGATGACTTTAATTGCATACCACCCTGATTAACAACAACATTACCGGTATACACGCTTTTATCTTGCTCCAAAACAGCATTATCGGCATCAATAAAAATCTGTTGTTTGAAATCGTCTTTCAATGCCCAGACAGAAAAACTACTTAACAGAAGACAGGACATGAGTATTCGGTAAATTATATTTCTCATCATACTTGGCTCATTTGTATTATGCATTTTCACAATGCCATCTTATTTAGGAGTGAGGATTTAATCAATTACCGAAGTTTGGCGCAGCATTTTGATTTCACAGAAGTACTCATAAAATGGGTGCATAGCAGGCTACGCAACTATTTTATGAGTACTTCTGTGAAATCAAAGAGAAGTTATTAAATCCTCACTCCTTAGCATACAGATACTGGGATAGCACTGCTTCCAAGGTCCCCTGTGCATTCATGACCAGATCGCATACTTCACGTGCCGCACCATAGCCACCAGGTAGATTAGTACACCAATTTGCATGTTGTTTAACATAATCGTGTGCATCCTTAACAGCTATCGATAATCCGACACGCATCATCACTGGCAAATCAAGCACATCATCACCCACATGTGCTATTTGTTCATATTGTAGATTCAGTGTCTGGCAAAGCTCGTCAAGTGCGATGAGTTTATCATCCTGGCCCTGATAAACAAGCGCAATATCCAAAGCAGCCATACGACGCTCAACTGATTGGGAGCGTCGACCAGAAATCACAGCAACTTCGACACCTGATTGCCTCAATAGTTTGATTCCAAGACCATCACGCGCATGAAAACCTTTTGTTTCTTGCCCTTGATCATCAAAGAAAAGTCGTCCATCTGTTAACACGCCATCAACATCGAAACTCACAAGACGAATTTTTTGTGCTTTCTCGAGTATTTGTTGCATAAATTATTAATTTTAAAGCTAATATCAACCAACTAATGATTCAACTCTGGCCCATATTTTTCACTAAGGAACGTGCATGAAATAACTTGAACAATTGACTTGTCTTTTTGCTCATCTTCGGTGTTGCGAAAACAGTTACATCGCTCACTATGCGCCTGTTTCCGCGCCTTGAATATGAACAAAAATTCTACGTCGATTGTTCAAGTTATTCCATGCACGTTCCTTAACTCATCCAAGCACATTCCTGAGATCAAAAAACCCCGGAACGAACCAAGTCATGCATATTCAACGCACCAATCAGCTGATGTTCATCATTAACGACCAGCAGAGCATTTATTTTGTGCTTTTCCATAATCTGCACTGCTTCAGCTGCCAACACATGCGGCTTTATTGTCCGACAATCGGAGACCATGACTTCAGCCACAGGCGTGGTATGAACATCGTCTTCAGTAACAAACATACGACGTAAATCACCATCTGTGAAAATACCTTGTACCTTTTTGTACTGATCAACAATTGCGGTCATCCCCAATTTTTTATCTGTCATTTCCAATAAGGCTTCACTCACAAACGCCGATTCTGTAACCATCGGCAAATGAACACCACTATGCATAACATCTTTCACTTTTAATAACAAACGTTTTCCCAAGCTGCCGCCAGGATGAGAAAACGCAAAATCATCTTCTGTAAAACGCCGAGCCTTGAGCAAAGACACTGCCAGTGCATCACCCATTACCAATGCTGCTGTGCTACTTGAAGTTGGCGCCAAACCCAGCGGACAAGCCTCTTGTCTGACTCCGACATTAATATGCGCCGATGCCTGCAGAGCCAACGTTGAGCGGGGGTTTCCAGTCATCGCAATTAATGGTGTTGCGAGTCGCTTGATCAACGGAAGAATGGTTAATACTTCAGATGTTTCACCAGAATTAGACAACGCAATAACAACATCCTGACGTGTAATCATGCCTAAATCACCATGACAGGCCTCTCCCGGGTGGACAAAGAAAGCTGGTGAACCCGTACTGGCCAATGTGGCGGCAATTTTACCACCAATATGCCCAGATTTACCCATTCCTGTCACCACGATACGCCCTTCACAGGCAAGAATAAATCGACATGCTGCAACAAAATCATCACCAATCCGGTTAGCAAGATCCGCCACTGCCTCATTTTCAATGCGAATAACATCCAGACCAAAGCCTTTCAGTTCGTGATCATTTGTATCAATTGTATCGAGGCTTACCATACAGAAGCACTCCAATTACTAAATTTCAATGACTTATAAATTATACTTAATCTAATTTATTAAATATTTAGCATTTATAACATGAACAAATCTACAATACTAGTCGATTAATAACTACTTTCCTTTCACAGGAATGTGTCAAATTCTTGATAAAGAAATCCAACACAAGGCAACAGTGGATAAAAAATGCAGCATAAATTGTGTATGAATAAGTACCCAGGCATCATTCATTTAACAAAATTGCGCAGGAATTTTTTTCATCTTCAAGGCGCAACAATAGACATATAGTGAGCAATGTAACAGTTATTACATCACCAAAGATGAGCAAAAAGACCAGCAATAATGTTAAATTGATTATGCTCAGGTTCTAATATATTCAGACGATTGCTAAAAAAAACGAGTATGGAATAATTTGAACGAGTCTGGTGTAGAATTTTTCTCCAGATTAAGCAATCTCAAAATACTCGCAACAAACAATCTGCAGCGCTTTTGTCCACTGTTTTCTGCGCTGCATCCCTTGATCGAAATCTTGAACAGGTTCTCAGACAACTGGCAATAAATAACCCACCACCTTACTTGCCTTTTTATCCGTCTTAAGTCTTGTTGCTTCGGTTTCATAGCCAGCTATGCGCTCTGCGCAATATGGGTGGGTTATTGATTGCCAGTTGCCTCATAAGATACTTTGAAACAATAGAAACTGATAGCCACTATAAATCAGGATTAGAATCAAACCACTGATTCGACCCAGCTTTCCACAGCGAAACATATCTGCCACCAAGATAACCAGCAACACACTGAGAACGCTCATTACCAGAAAATCTCGTTCCACAACAACTGCAGCCAGTGCGCCAGGCGCCACCAGCGCGGGAATCGATAATACCGCTGTCAGATTATAAATATTCGACCCGATGACATTGCCGATTGCCATATCTGCTTTATTTTTCAACACGCTTGCTACGGAAGCGGCCAACTCTGGTAAGCTGGTGCCTAGGGCAATGATAGTTAATCCAATCATTAAGTCACTCACTCCAAATGCTTTGGCAATTGACACAGCAGCCCACACCAAAAGCTTGGAACTTAACACCAACCCCACTAAACCAGTAATCGCCCATCCAAATGCAGACTGATTAGACATGGTATTGGGGATATCTGCCTCCAGCTCTTGAACGATTGGATCAGATTTATTCTGCTGAATACACAAACGAATCAGCCATGCCAGAAAACCCAACAGAAATACAACCAACAAAACACCATCAATTTGGTCAAGACTATAATCACTAACCAAAAAATAAGCACCTAAGGTTACAAACAGTAAAGCGGGTAATTCGCAGCGAAAAATGCTGGTCTGTATCGCAATCGGTTTAATTAACAAAGTAATCCCAAGAATCAATCCGATGTTAGCAATATTGGAACCCAGCGCATTACCAATGGCGAGACCAACATTGCCTTCCCATGCTGCAATTCCAGAAACAAGCATTTCCGGCGCTGAAGTACCGAGGCCAATAATAGTGACTCCAATAATCATTGGCGAAACACCATAGTTGCTGGCAATAGCTGCACAGCCATCAACAAAGCGGTCTGCCGTGACCACAAGTCCTACCAATGCAATAATAAGCAAAAAAACAGTTAACAGCATCGAATCAATACTCTCACGCAAAAAACTGGTTATTATGACATTGTTTTTGCATTGTGTGACTTACCGCTGAAAAGACCACAACCAACCAACAAATAAGTAGGAACGTGTAAAAAACAACTTCAACAACTGACTTGTCTTTTTGTCCGTCTGCGGTGTTACAGCAACAGTTACATAGTTCACTATGCGCCTTTTCTGCGCCTTGAAGACTAACAGCTATTCTGACATAGATCTGGTCTACGCCTGTTGTAGAAGCTATTTATTTATTGAACGCCCCAAAAACTAAGGAGTGAGGATTTAATAACACCCGAAACGCTAACCACCCAATAAATGAGGACAAAACTGCACCATGACACCACCTGACTTCAATTATTTTATTCATATTACAGTGCTGCACAGTTGCTTTCTAACACTGTTCTATGCTTGTGGGATCGTGGTAGAACACTACTCGGTTCGGGTCAACTATACCCGTAAAATCATGCATTTTTCATTGTTTTTCCTACCCCAATTTCTACTCTCATTTTTCCCTTATCAATCATCAGTTTTTACAGGCATTACTAATGCAATATTAACCATGGGTGTACTGGGATTATTTATCGAACCATTGCGGAACAAAATCGCAATCTTCAACACCATGTTTAAATCCATAGACAGGCCGGAAGATCGCCCTTTCACACTACTCTGGTTAACGACTCAATTTCTAGCCAGTTATCTGGTATTAATGCCACTGATTTATTACCTAAACCAACATCAATTACGTGATTTGTTATATATTCCTATCTTAATCATTGGGCTTGGCGATGGCTTGGCGGAGCCTGTTGGGGTTAGATTTGGTCGTCACAAATATACCACCAGAGCAATGTTTTCATCGCGTAGCTATACTCGCAGCATCGAAGGCAGCCTGTGTGTTTTCGTCGTTAGTCTGCTAACAATCTACTATTACCGAGAACTGTTTACAGCGACTCAATTAATCGTGGCGCTATTCGCGATCCCACCACTAATGACACTTACAGAAGCAGTGTCACCTCACACCTGGGATAGCCCTTTTCTGTATTTAGTTGGCGGTGTTTCACTTATTGCAATCCTTCAGCTATAACTCAATAATTGAAACTTAAATCTGTTTTTGTAATTATAACTAAAGTTTCGGAGTTCATTTTACCCTCCACCGAAGGTTTATGAACTTGATTTATAACTAAAGTTTCGGAGTTCATTTTACCCTCCACCGAAGGTTTATGAACTTGATTTATAAGGTCTCAAGC
>JAZGEP010000136.1:0-2383 GCA_036478815.1 Methylococcales bacterium | reverse complement strand
TACAAGCGGAGAACAACATGAGCGCAGTAAAGGAACAATCCGGAACCTCAATCAACAAGAAAACAGTTGATATGACATCGTATCCGGCATCGGAGAAAGTCTATATAACTGGCAGTCGTCCGGATATCCGTGTTCCGATGCGCAAAGTATCGCTTTCTGAAACACCGAATAGTTTTGGTGCAGAACAAAATCCACCTGTCTATCTGTATGATACCTCTGGTCCTTTTACCGATCCAGCCGTCACTATCGATCTACAAAGTGGTTTAGCACCCGTGCGTTCAGCCTGGATTTCTGAACGTGGGGATACTGATCAGCTTGACAGTTTATCATCCAGCTATGGTCAACAACGCTTAACAGACTCTAAACTGGACGCAATTCGTTTTCCGACATTGCACAGATTACCAATGCGAGCCAAAGCTGGCTCCAACGTTTCGCAAATGCATTATGCGCGTCAGGGCATCATTACCCCGGAAATGGAATACATCGCGATTCGCGAGAACTTGAAGCTTGATGCGTTAGCTGAGATGCAGCATGCGCAACATCCAGGAGAATCATTCGGCGCAAATATTCAGCAACACATTACCGCTGAATTTGTGCGCGATGAAGTGGCACGTGGGCGCGCAATTATTCCTGCAAACATCAACCACCCAGAGCTGGAGCCGATGATTATTGGCCGTAATTTTCTTGTCAAGGTCAATTGTAATCTGGGAAATTCAGCCGTTACATCCTCAATTGATGAAGAAGTCGAAAAAATGATGTGGGGAATTCGCTGGGGTGGCGACACGGTCATGGATTTATCCACTGGGAAAAACATCCACGAAACCCGTGAATGGATTATCCGTAATTCGCCCGTACCAATTGGCACGGTGCCAATCTACCAGGCCTTGGAAAAAGTCGATGGTAAAGCCGAAGACCTCACTTGGGAAATATTTCGCGACACGTTAATCGAGCAAGCTGAACAAGGTGTCGATTACTTTACAATTCATGCTGGCGTACGTCTGCATCATGTACCACTCACTGCAAAACGCGTGACTGGAATTGTATCGCGAGGTGGTTCAATTATGGCGAAGTGGTGTCTGGCCCATCATACAGAAAGCTTCCTGTATACACATTTTGAGGACATTTGCGAAATCATGAAAGCCTATGATGTCTCCTTTTCACTTGGTGATGGGCTGCGTCCTGGGTCTATTGCTGATGCCAATGACGAAGCCCAGTTCGGCGAACTTGAAACCCTGGGAGAGTTAACCAAAATAGCCTGGAAACATGATGTGCAAACCATGATTGAAGGACCAGGACACGTTCCCATGCAACTCATCAAAGAAAACATGGAGAAGCAACTGGTAGAATGCGATGAAGCGCCATTCTATACACTAGGCCCACTGACTACGGACATTGCACCCGGTTATGATCATATTACATCTGCAATCGGAGCAGCCATGATCGGCTGGTATGGTTGCGCAATGCTTTGCTACGTCACACAGAAAGAACATTTGGGTCTACCCAACAAAGAAGATGTGCGCGAAGGCATTGTCACTTATAAAATTGCTGCCCACGCTGCTGATTTGGCGAAAGGACACCCAGGCGCACAAGTGCGTGATAATGCGTTATCCAAGGCACGATTTGAATTCCGCTGGGAAGATCAGTTTCATCTGGGACTTGATCCAGAAAAAGCTATCCAGTTTCATGATGAAACCCTACCGCAGCATTCTGCTAAAGTTGCCCATTTCTGTTCAATGTGCGGCCCGCATTTTTGCTCAATGAAAATCAGTCAGGATGTGCGTGACTACGCTGCCAAACAAGGTGTTAATGAGCAAGATGCTTTGCAACAAGGCATGGACGAAAAATCCAGAGAGTTCAGACAAAAAGGTGCTGATATTTACCAAAAAGTTTGATTAGGAGCGTCTTTGAGAACTAAGGAACGTGCATGGAATAACTTGAACAATTGACGTAGAGTTTTTGTTCACATTCAAGGCGCAAAAACAGGCGCATAGTGAGCGATATAACTGTTTTCGCAACACCGAAAATGAGCCAAAAGACAAGTCAAGTGTTCAAGTTATTTCATGCGCGTTCCTAAACAAAGCGGGATTATTTATTCTCCGCACAGAAAATTTAGCATCCTAAGTACGTGCTTTTTTATGAATAGCAGCAAAAACGACCCAAAGTGAGATAATTTTATCGGTTGCATGAACAAAAGAGTCGAATAAAGTCTGTTTTTAGGGTTGTGAATCCTTGTCGAATCTTTTACTATTTGACAAATTGACTGTTAAACTTATACTGAGCATTGATCTAAGTACCCGAGCATCATTAATTTAACAATTTTGCGCAGGATTTTTTTTCAGCTTCAAGGCGCATCAACAGGCGCATAGTGAGCTATGTAACTGCG
>JAZGEP010000135.1:0-3381 GCA_036478815.1 Methylococcales bacterium | reverse complement strand
CGAGGCTGTCCGAGAATAGAAACCGTAGCGAGGGAAAGTGGTTTTGCGTCCATTGTTTCGATTAAATGAGGCGAATACTTGCTGTATTGAACGAATTTAATCGGAACAATGGGCCAAAATCCGCTTTTCCGCAGTAGGCTCTCTATTCTCGGACAGCCTCCTAGTAGTCTTTCAATGTGATAGTGACGGGTATAGAAAGCCGATCAATGGTCATCTGCGTTGTTGCACTCGTTTGGATTAGCCTGCTAGTCCTGCTCTCGTGCGCATAGCAGCTAACCACTTCTCAACTCCCTATACCCCGGCAATATCACATTGAAAGACTACTAGTATCTTGTGCACGCACGGTTTGCCTGTAAATTTAGTGCGGATCGTTGTGTTGACAAACCTTGCTGTAGAGTGATTAAGGAAGGTGCATGAAATAACTTGAACAATTGACTTGTCTTTTTGCTCATCTTCGGTGTTGCGAAAACAGTTACATAACTCACTATGCGCCTGTTTTCGCGCCTTGAATATGAACAAAAAACCTACCCCAATCGTTCAAGTTATTCCATGCACGTTCCTAAAGCTCAGATTTTCCGTCTGACTCTCCACAAAATATCACGCACATAAGATGCTAAATTTTCATGTGTGAAGAGTCTACTTAACGAAATTTTTCGAAATATGGACGATTTTAATGTTTTTGCCGCCAATTTATTATCAACCAGACAGCCTCTGAATATGCCTGCTCAAAAAAAGCTATGATAGCACTTATTAACCAACCTTTTATTGATACATTATCCGTCGATACGACTCCCAACAGGATCATACTGTGACAGGAACTAACCAACACTTACCATCGCGACACCCACAAATCACGCCATCAACAATCGCAGTATTACTGGTAAACCTGGGAACACCATCAGCCAGCGATCCAAAATCTGTTCGTCGTTTTCTGGCAGAATTTTTATCAGACAGACGCGTCATCGAATTATCACCTCTGCTCTGGAAACCAATTTTATACAGTATTATCCTCACAACGCGGCCTGCTAAAATCGCCAAAGCCTACCAGAAAATCTGGATGCATGAGCACAATGAATCGCCATTGCGATTCTATAGCCGCCAACAAGCCGAAAAGCTTAACCATGCTTTGCAGTCAACCGAATCGAATCTTATGGTTGAATGGGCTATGCGCTATGGCGAGCCCTCACTTCAGTCTTCACTTGATAAATTAAAACAACAAGGCTGCCAACGTCTACTCGTCGTTCCCCTGTACCCACAGTTTAGCGCAACGTCATCCGCATCTGTCATTGATAAAGTGTTTGATATACTCAAAACATGGCGTTGGCAACCAGCATTGCGAACGCTACCTCCGTATTTTGACCATCCAGCTTATATCTCGGCCCTCGCAGAATCGCTACAACGATATCTTGATACAGCTCATAACAAACCTGAAGTGATCCTTGCCTCCTATCATGGAATCCCCAAAGAGTGCGTAAAAAAAGGCGACCCTTATTATTGTCAGTGCTCCAAATCAACACGCTTATTACGTGAAAAACTAGATGTCAACGATACATTTCTACAAATGACTTTTCAATCCCGATTCGGCCCCAAAAAGTGGCTAGAACCAGCGACTGATTTAACATTGAAAGAGCTCGCAAAACAAGGGATTAAACATGTCGCGATCATCACACCAGGCTTCGCATCTGATTGTCTCGAAACCCTGGAAGAAATGGACATTCAGAATCGTGAAACATTCATCAAATACGGTGGTAGTCAATATGATGTAATCCCCTGCCTGAATGATTCAAAGATCGGTATCAACATGCTTGAAACCATCATAAAACAGGAGCTACAAGGATGGATAAGCTAAGGAACATGCATGAAATAACTTGAACATTCTGACTTGTCTTTTTGCTCCTGACGAAACGATCTCAATCGTTGCATAGAATACTATGCGCCTCTTGAGATCATTTCGTCAGAAACAAAAATCCTGCGCCATCATTGTTCAAGTTATTCCATGCACGTTTGTAAGAAAAAAATGGTTAGCCCGCATTTCTCACCAGATGGTGAGATGATCACGTCGCTATTTGGATTCACAAGGAATGTTATCAAGGAGTGAAATCACAGTGCGTATTGTTGACTGCATAAAATTGCTTGTGGATTCAAAAAGTCAGCGAGGGCTCACCAGGCTGGTGAGAAATGCAAGCCAGAAATCCCACTGAACAATTTCCTTTATTGTATCTTTAAGCTAATTCTAAAGAATAATGTCTACTGATAATAGTTACACTGTCACCATTTCCTGCAACAAATGCCCGATAATCTTTCCCAACATCAATACGATGTAATTGCCAATCACTGGTTTGGTACGATTTTGGTAAGCTAAGATAGCAAGGCTGATTCAGATCAATAACACAGTGCTGCATTCCAAGTGCCAGCCCTCTTCCAGTGGCTTTAAGAAAGGCTTCTTTTGCGCACCAGTAATCATAGAATTTAATGGTTTTACCAGGCTCTTCTGATTGGCTCCAGCGTCTTAGCTCTTGATCAGAGAAACAGCGTTGCGCCATACCTTGCAGATTGTGTTTAGAATCAATTCTTTCTACATCAACACCCAGAGCACGATTTTTACTGATGGCTATCAATGCCACTGTACCTGAATGCGATAGATTAAACACCAGTCCGTTATCAATCGTTGTCCCTGCAAGTCTTGGTTTTCTATATTGCCCCAGTTCAAATTGTATAGAGCCGGGTGTGGTTCCAAGATAGCCAGCCAGCAGTTGTTTTAGTCGTCCACGCGCTGCTAAAAATTGTTGTTGTGCAGGCTGATGAGTATAACGTTGCAGACGCTGCTGTTCTTCTGGATTGAGATATGTTTTGAGCTGTTGGTAATCGTTGTTTGCCAGCTTTAAATTAACATGCCAGACATGTATTGCTGATGGATCAAGTATAAGATTTTGTTGCAAGATTAATTCACCACAAATTCTTTCGCCATCCGTTATTTGTAACTTGTAAATGGCCAGATTGCCCTCTCATGTACAAGAGTCAGGCGAAAGCGCACAGATTACAGGTGTCAATAAGCATGTTCAAGACAGCGACTGGACGAAATAGAGGGTAATCCAGGAGGCTGTCCGAGAATAGAAACCGTAGCGAGGGAAAGCGGTTTTGAGTCCATTTTTTCGATTAAATGAGGCGAATACTTGTTGTATTTAACGAATTTAATCGAAAATATGGGCCAAAATCCGCTTTTCCGTAGTAGGTTTCTATTCTCGGACAACCTCCTAGTAGTCTTTCAATGTGATATTGCCGGGTATAGGGAGTTGAGAAGTGGTTAGCTGCTAGGCGCACGAGAGCAGGACTAGCAGGCTAATCCAAACGAGTGCAACAACGCAGATGACCATTTATCGG
>JAZGEP010000134.1:0-3261 GCA_036478815.1 Methylococcales bacterium | reverse complement strand
CGTTGACTGGATATAAAAATCACCGACCGATTACAGTAACAATCGATGGTAATGAGCGTCACTGTGAGACTTTTAAGCTACCACCAGTAGAGGGAGAGCCGATTATTGAAAGTGAGTCAGCTATTCTTGAACCTATATTTATCAGTTGGGGTCAAGGACACCAGATAGGACATGAAGCAGTTGATGCAGGTACTATTGCTCCTCGGCCTCCTCGGATCAAGGTGGGGGTTGCGCTGTGTAGTGCAGTCAATGTAATTAGTTTTGAAGGCATACCTTCTATACTTGCAACCTCAGATTCTCCTAATGTGGAAAATATTTCAGGAGTAATTGCCAATGATTCAAGTATGTTAAGAATGCAATTTGTCCATTCTGATGAGACTGAATTTAGCAGACCGGTACTTGGGTTCAGGTTGACTACGTTTGTCAATGGTACATTGGAAGGAGGAAAAACACTTGCAAATTATGCTGTGATAAAACCCCATCTAAATACTCCGTAGAGTTGTCATAGATGTGTCGCTATGAAGTTTAGAAACGGGTAGTATGTTATCCAGTGCTGTATTACAACCAGATTCTATAGAAATCAATCAAGGTGAAATCATGAAAATCTTAAAAACAGTCTTAATGTTATGTCTGACAGCCGTTTTTTCTCAAACGGCCAGTGCAGAAAGTATTTGGGATAAGCCAATTGAAAATGCAGTGGACAATGTTTCCGCAAAAGTCTATCGCAGTGCAACCTGTGGTTGTTGTAAAAAATGGATACAACACATCAAACAACACAATATTACAGTTGAAGACAATGTATTGGAAACAAGAGCATTGCAGCAGCTTAAACTAAAATTTGATATTACCCCCAACCTGCAATCATGTCATACCGCAGTGATTGGTTCTCATGTGGTTGAAGGGCATGTGCCAGCGGCTGACATTATGAGTATGTTAAAACAAAAAACTCAGGTCTACGGATTGACTGTACCACAAATGGTGACTGGATCACCTGGAATGGAAATGGGCGGGCGTAAAGATGCTTTCTCTGTGATTAGTTTTGATCAGTCAGGGAAATTTGAAGATTACAACAGTTACAGCAATTACTAACGGATTTGTTCGTTGGTAAAGGATGCGCAATTGATTTTAACGGGCGATATTGGCGGTACGAATACCCGTTTGGCGTTATTCAGGCAAGTTGCTGGTCAATTGCAATGCCAGCATCACGCCACTTATCCCAGTGCAGACTATGACTCGCTTGAGCAAATTATTATTGCGTTTATCGCATCTCAATCTGAGTCATCTGAGCAAGTTCACTCAGCCTGTCTTGGGGTTGCTGGGGTTGTTATCAATGGGCGGTGTGACGCGACCAATCTGCCCTGGGTAATGGATGAAGCTGAACTGGCAGCGCATTGTCAGTTGTCAACAGTTCGACTGATTAATGACTTGCAAGCAGCTGCGCATGGTGTGTTGGCACTTGATGAGCATGATTTTGTCGATTTGAATCCACATGCGTCGCTTAATCCTGTCGGCAATCGGGCTGTGATTGCAGCTGGAACAGGATTGGGAGAGGCGATACTGTATTGGGACGGTGAACACTATCACCCGTTTGCAACAGAAGGCGGACATTGTGATTTTGCCCCCGCTGACCAACTACAAGATGATTTGCTGATCTGGTTACGTGCTCGCTGGGGTGCTCATATTAGTTATGAGCGTATTGTTTCCGGCCCAGGCTTGCAAGAGATTTACCGCTGGTTGATAGCAACTGAACGAGAACAAGAGCAGTCAGCAATTCGTTCAAGAATGCACTTGCAAAATGCTTCTGCTGTTATTACTGAGACAGCGTTAGCCAAGCAAGATCCTGCTTGTGAGCAGGCATTACAACTGTTTATCCGTATTTACGCTCAAGAAGCCGGCAATATGGCCTTAAAAAGCCTCGCAACTGGTGGCATTTATCTGGCTGGTGGCATTGCTCCAAAAATTTTACCCGCGCTACAAAGTGCGTTGTTTTTACAATCCTGGCTTAATAAAGGCCGCTTCAGGACCTTGCTACAGAAAATCCCGGTCAAAGTGGTTGTACATCCACAAGTGTCGCTGATCGGTGCCGCCCGTTTTTTGCTGGGTTAGGAGCAAGAATTCAATAACTTCCGGAAGTTATTGAATTCTTGCGCACAAACACTTTTTCATCACTTGTCGACAATATTTTCTGAGCTATTTCCAGTAAATTCAAATGCATGGTTGATGCTCCATGTAATCAAATCATTTAGTAATTGCGCAAGATATTTCAACGAGTAGAATGGTCTGGTGCGTGAATGGAAATACTTCACGACTGACATCTTTCTGGGTGTTTTTATGTCTTGCTTAAGGAGTGATATTGATTGCTGTCTTACATAAATATCAACAGAAATCCTCAGCCAGTTGCCAGTCTTGTTTCATTCCAGTCGCTTTGAAACCCAATTCGTGTTGTCATTAAATATTCTGGAGTCACCCTCAATATGGTTGATCATTTAGCTTCAATTCCATTTGTACCAAACGCTGATCAACTGCGTGTACCACCACATTCAATCCAGGCTGAACAAGCTGTGCTAGGTGGATTAATGCTGGATAACGAGGCGTGGGACAAAATTGCCGATAAGGTTGCCGAGGAAGATTTTTATCGCAAAGAGCATAAACTGATTTTTCGTGCGATCAGCCGTCTTGCGCAGGAAGATCAACCATTTGATGTGATTACTCTTTCTGAACTGATTGAAAAAACCGATGAAATGGAAGATGTCAGCGGATTGTCGTATCTGGCGACACTGGCAAGTAATACGCCCAGTGCAGCCAATATTCTTGCTTATACCAAGATTGTGCGGGAGAAATCGGTATTGCGCCAATTGGCGCATGTCGGTACCGAAATCGCTGCATCTGCTTATGAAGGTGATGGCAAAGAACCCGCCCAGTTATTGGAAATTGCTGAGCAACAAGTGTTTCAAATTGCCGAGCAAGGTAGCCGTGGTAAAGCCGGGTTTGCGCCGATTCGTTCGTTGTTATCAGAAGCAGTGGAGCGTATTGAAACCTTGTTTCAAGGCGATGGCGGGTTAACGGGTGTCACCACCGGATTTCGTGATCTGGACGAAATGACCTCGGGTTTGCAAGCGTCTGATCTAGTGATCGTCGCAGGTCGTCCATCAATGGGTAAAACCAGTTTTGCGATGAATATGGCAGAGACAGTTGCGATTAAAGAAAGAAAACCAGTGGCAGTATTCAGTATGGAAATGCCGGGGGTACAGCTAGCAATGC
>JAZGEP010000133.1:0-15127 GCA_036478815.1 Methylococcales bacterium | reverse complement strand
CCGATAAATGGTCATCTGCGTTGTTGCACTCGTTTGGATTAGCCTGCTAGTCCTGCTCTCGTGCGCCTAGCAGCTAACCACTTCTCAACTCCCTATACCCGGCAATATCACATTGAAAGACTACTAGTGCAAACAAGAAGTTTGTTGGTGTTGACAATGACAATTACTTGGTACTTTCAGATTAACGATTTGTGTGCAGAGATGCAATAGTTAATTGATACGAGACAAATAAAAAATTGTACTCCTAAGTTTTAATAATAGTTAAATCTTGCAAGCACTCGCACACAATAGAGCACAAGCTCTTGCACTTTTTTCGCACGATTCTTGCGGTGTTTGAAAGGTAATACAATAACAGCAATGGCGTCCCCAAGGGGACTCGAACCCCTGTTATCGGCGTGAGAGGCCGACGTCCTGACCAACTAGACGATAGGGACGTTCAGAGCGTGTATTATAACGATACTGAAAGCTAAGGAGTCAAGTAAAAATCACTTAGAGTCTGTAAATGAATAAGTTACCGTTTTTGCATCTCAGCTTCAGGTCATATATTTCCAGCACAATTGAGGTTATACAGGCTTGAGTGCTATGATTGCTTAAATTTAAATTGTTAATTTAGCTAAAGGAGCAGGAACAATTGCAATAATTGGAATAATAAAAAAAATGATGGGGAAAGCTGGTGTCAATAACAGACAGGTTAATGAAGAAGGTTTTCATGTCCATCATTTGTCTGAACATGAGTTCAATCTGGACAGTATCAGCCCGAATGCAATAAAAGTCGTACATCAATTGAAATCACAAGGCCACGAGGCTTATCTGGTGGGTGGTTGTGTACGTGACTTGTTGCTGGATAGAGAACCCAAGGATTTTGATGTGGCGACCAGTGCGTTACCTGAAGAAGTACGCCAGGTATTCCGTAATTCACGTCTGATCGGACGGCGTTTTCGTTTGGCGCATGTGCGTTTTGGTCGTGAAATTATTGAAGTGGCGACTTTTCGGGGTTCAGGTGACGGTAATAACAAAGGGCAAGCCACAGCGCAAGAAATTCATGAAGATGGTCGAATATTGCGCGATAATGTTTATGGCTCAATGGGCGAGGATGCCATTCGTCGCGATTTCACCATTAATGCACTCTATCTGGATCCTGAAGATGAAACAGTGCTTGATCGAGTCAATGGCATGGTGGATCATCAAAATCGGACGTTACGCCTGATTGGTGATCCAGAAGAACGTTATCGTGAAGATCCGGTGCGCTTGCTGCGAGCCATCCGCTTTGCTTCAAAACTGGATTTTGAAATCGCAGCAGAAACATTGCAGCCAATTTCCACATTGGGTTCACTATTGTCAAGCGTACCACAAGCCCGGCTATATGAGGAGATATTGAAATTGTTCTTGTCCGGTCATGCGCTGCAAACCTTTGAGGATTTATGTCGTCATAATTTACTCAAACAGTTGTTTCCGCAAACTGATCAGATTCTTAATCAAGAGGGCAATGAATCTCTACGTCAACTGATCACACTTGCTTTACACAGCACCGATAGTCGTTTAGCTGAAAACAAACCAGTCACCCCTTATTTTCTGTTTGCCGCACTGTTGTGGGGTGGTATTGAGAAAGCTGTACACAATCGACTTGATTCAGAAAATGAATACATCGTCATGCAACAGGCGATGGGCGAGGTATTGCGGGAACAAGCTCAAACGGTTGCTTTGCCCAAGCGCTCAAGCATTCCAATGCGCGAAGTCTGGACCTTGCAGCCACGTTTCCGTCAGCGGCGTGGAAATCGCCCTCATCGATTGCTGGAGCATCCACGCTTTCGGGCAGCCTATGACTTTCTTTTGTTACGTGCTGAAACAGGCGCCGAAAACTCTGAATTGGCGGAATGGTGGACAAAATTTCAAGCGGCTGGAGGTGCCCAGCGCAAGAAAATGACCCAGCCCAAGCAGCAACGTCGATCCCAACGACCAAAAACAACCCCAAAAAAACCAGCACCAGTTGCTTCCAAGCCTGGCGATGCTTGAGTCTGCACACAATAAAATCGAAGCTTATGTCGGAGTTGGTAGTAATTTGGATCAACCTGTTCAACAGGTCTTGGATGCTAAACTAGCTTTACAACAATTGCCCGAAACTGAGTTAACCAAATTTTCAACCTTGTATGTGAGCTCACCAATGGGACCACAAGACCAGCCTGATTATGTCAATGCAGTTGCAGAACTGAAAACAACATTGTCTGCGCATCAATTATTAGAACAATTACAAGCTATAGAGACTCAACAAGGGCGTGTTCGCAAACAACACTGGGGTGCGCGAACGCTGGATCTGGATATTCTGCTGTATGGTGATCAACAAATTAACACGGCAGAACTGGTAATCCCCCATGCAGAGATAGCTCAACGTGCTTTTGTGTTATACCCTCTGCAGGAAATTGCCCCTGAGCTTGATATTCCAGGACATGGAAAACTGTCAGAATTGTTGAACGCATGTCCTGCAAATGGAATTCGTAAACTAGAAACACATGCACTAAGGAACGTGCATGAAATAACTTGAACATTCTGACTTGTCTTTTTGCTCCTGACGAAACGATCTCAATCGTTGCGTAGAATAACTATGCGCCTCTTGAGATCGTTTCGTCAGCAACAAAAATCCCGCGCCATAATTGTTCAAGTTATTCCATGCACGTTCCTAAGTGTTAATTAACCATGAACGATTCTTCTCCAAAGTTACTCAATCACCTTGATTTGCTGGCAATGAAACAAGCCGGTGAAAAAATAGCCTGTTTAACCGCATATGATGCCAGCTTTAGTGAAATGCTTGATCAGGCTGGTGTAGATTTGATTATGGTTGGCGACTCATTGGGAACAGTTGTACAAGGGCATCCGATTACGGTTTATGTCACTGTTGATGAAATGGTCTACCACAGCCGCTGCGTCGCCCGAGGTCGGCAACGTGCGTTGCTGGTAACTGATTTGCCGTTTATGTGTTACGCAACACTTGAGCAGGCAGCACAATCAGCTGCACGACTGATCCAGCAAGGCTACGCGCAAATGGTTAAGCTGGAAGGTGGCGGTCAGCGCATTGAGATTGTTCGCCATCTGGTTGGACTTGGCATTCCAGTCTGTGGACATTTGGGTTTGTTACCCCAGTCCATACATCAACTGGGTCGTTATCGAAAGCAGGGCAAGGATGAGACGTCTGCAGCTGCTATTCTGGCTGATGCTCAAGCATTGCAACAAGCTGGTGCCAGCTTGCTGGTATTGGAATGTGTTCCATCTGAACTGGCCAAAACGATTACTGAAAAGCTGACGATTCCGGTGATTGGAATTGGAGCGGGTGCAGATTGTGATGGTCAAGTGCTGGTTTTATACGATATGTTGGGGATTAGCAAGGGCTATATTCCAGCCTTCAGTCGAAATTTTATGCAATCGGCAGACAGTATTCATGAGGCTGTTAAAAACTATGTATCTGCTATTCGATCAGGTCAATTTCCACAGTAGTCCGTTTATTCCCAGACAGTCTCTAAAATGAATTCACTTTTCAATCCTCGCTCCGTCACAACTACTCATTGATCGAACCAACCAATGCTTAGGAGTGAGGATTTAATAAGTTACCGAAGTTTGGCGCAGCATTTTGATCCCACAGAAGCACTCATAAAATGGGCGCATAGCAGGCTACGCAACTATTTTATGGGTGCTTCTGTGGGATCAAAAGGCAAGTCAATATCGGGAAGTTATTAAATCCTCACTCCTTAGGATACGCTAGCTATGCAAATTACAGTGGAAACCATTGATTCGATTCGAGAACACCTCCAGACTTGGCGTCAATCAGGGCAAAGCATCGCTTTTGTACCCACCATGGGTAATTTGCATGATGGCCATCTGCGTTTGGTTGAAGAGGCGAAACAACACAGTGATCGTGTTGTGGTCAGTATTTTTGTCAACCCCACTCAGTTTGCTGAAGGTGAAGATTTTACCCGTTATCCCCGCACACGGCAGCAAGATCTGGATCAGTTGAGCAAACATGCTGTTGATTTGGTATTTATTCCTGATATGACTGAAATATACGCTGCGCCAAATTTAACTATCATTAATGTCAATGATATTTCCGGGCAACTTTGTGGAGAATTCCGTCCGGGTCATTTTGGTGGGGTGGCGACAGTGGTTTGTAAGTTGTTCAATATTGTGCAACCAGATGTCGCGGTGTTTGGAGAAAAAGATTATCAACAACTGGTGTTAATTAGAACCATGGTCAGTGATTTGAGGATGACGATTAACATTGTTGGTATGCCAACGGTTCGGGCTGAGGATGGTTTGGCGTTGAGTTCACGCAACCAGTATTTATCAGAGGATCAGAGAAAACTGGCTGCTTTGCTGCATGAGACGTTGTGCCAAACACGTGATCAGTTAATGACAAATACGGCTACTGATTTTCGACAAATTGAAGAACAACACATGCGCCAGTTGAAACAAGCTGGCTTTAGACCCGAGTACTTTGCTATTCGCAATGCCGACAATTTATCACAGCCCAGCAACCGCCAGCAGGAACAACAGTTAGTGATCTTGGTTGCAGCTTGGTTAGGACAAACACGCTTGATTGATAATCTGTTGGTGTCATGAAAACCAAGAGGCTGTCCGAGAATAGAAGCCTACTGCGGAAAAGCGGATTTTGGCCCCTTTTCCCGATTAAATTCGTTCAATACAACGAGTATTCGCCTCATTTAATCGAAACAATGGGCTCAAAACCGCTTTCCTTCGCTACGGTTTCTATTCTCGGACAGCCTCTTAGTCGTTTTCTGTTGATTCTGCTAGTGTTGTGGCCTGCACTGTTATCCGCGGATACGGCTTCAGAATTAATGGGACCACCTGCACAAGGAACTCCAGCTGTTTCAAAGGTTGTCGACATCAGTGGTTATCGCTCACCCAGAGAGACTCTTAAAACCTTTTTGGCGGCAATGGATAAGGCCAAAAGTGGCAATGTAAAATACCTTGAGTCAGCAATTAATACGCTGGATCTCTCACAAGTCAATATTTTGATCAGGCCTGAAGTAGGTCGTGATTTAGTCTGGATTCTCTACGAAGTCTTTAATCGCAGTGGCGGCATCAAGAGTAAGCGTGTGAGTTCTGTAGAAGATGCAGAATCCCCTTATCGATTGAGAGAGCTTGAATCTGGAACAATCCAGATGGCGCGTGATCAGAATAGGCGCTGGATTTTTGATCGTAACACCATCGAAATCCTGCCTGCCATGCTTGATAAAATCAGCAAACAACAGGCGGTAACAGATAAACAATTAGATGAAAGTCATTTGCCTTGGCATTTCAAAATACGCAATCAATTACCAGAATGGCTTAGAGATAACAGTTTCCTGCTCGAATTATGGCAGTGGGTTGGCATTTTACTAACCATTGTTTTAGGGACGATTGCTGATAAATTAGTCTCATTCTTGTTGCGCATTGGCATGCATATTTGGTCACGCTTGCATGTTGAAAAAGGCATTGATTCAAGACCCGATGATTGGTTACGTCCTTTTGGGTTGATGGCGATGGCCGGGGTTTGGTGGCTGTGTTTAAACATGCTCGGATTGCCAGAAGAATGGTTGGTGGTTCTCCTGGTTGCTGTCAAGGTATTGGTAGGAATTGCCGGCATCTGGGCAAGTTGGCATGTGGTCGATTTAATCAGTGATATTTTTTACGCCAAAGCACTGACAACATCGAACAAAGTGGATGATGTTCTAGTGCCTCTGCTCAGGAAAGCCATCAAAGCAATGGTGGTGTTGATTGGCATTATTTTTATTCTGTCCAATCTTAATATGAATGTCACTGGTTTGTTTGCCGGCCTGGGATTGGGCGGCCTTGCTTTCGCATTGGCGGCTAAAGATACCATTCAGAACTTGTTTGGGTCGCTATCGGTTTTAATTGATCAAAGTTTTCATGTCGGTGATTGGGTGGTCATCGAAGATGTTGAAGGCACTGTGGAAGAAGTTGGATTAAGAAGCACTCGAATACGCACGTTTTATGATTCCCAGGTAGTTCTACCGAATTCGCGATTGATTACAGCAACAGTCGATAATATGGGGAAACGTCGCTATCGGCGTTTGAAATTAACGCTTGCAGTGACTTACGATACCAGCCCCGATCAACTTGAAGCATTGTGTGAAGGCATCAGAGAACTGGTCAGACTCAACGAATATACGCGCAAGGATTATTATCATGTGTACTTACACGAAATGGCAGATTCTTATCTTGGCATTCTGATCTACATCTTTTTTTCGGCTCCGGATTGGGGTTCAGAGTTACGCGAGCGCCATCATTTTTTAATCAATGTGATGCGCTTGGCAGAGACAATGGGTGTGCAATTCGCCTTTCCTTCACGCACTGTTGTGGTCAAGCGCGGTACAGACACTGTATTGCCGGAAGAAATGGACAGGCCGCAAGGCAAGGAAGCGATTTGGCAACAAGCACGAATACTTGCCCGACAAACAATGGCACCATCATCAGCTAGAACATGATGAATATAAAATAAGCTGCTACTCAGATTACGCTGGATAGCACTAAAATAATGAGTTTAACAGAGCCTGAACTCAGGGGCATATTACTGTTGGTGAATGTTTTACAGCCGATTGTATCGACTTAACATGCTCTGATTTCCAGATATTCCTCCACAATGGATATAAATGACATTGCGGGTTAAAAGCTGACGATTGTTGAGCAATGTAATCCAACCCTGCGGATCATAAAGCAAGTCAAACTCAATACCAGTGGTTTCGGCAAGAGAGGTCCATATTGCAAAGTATTGAGAATCTAGCTGTCCGAATCGATGATGATGTTTGGTGGTAATGATTGACGGATAGCGCTTTGCTCTTATATTTAAGTCAGACCATTGCTTTCGGAGATAATCGGAATCGCCAATACAAGGCGTTGTATACACTGGGAGTAATGTATGCTGTTGCAGATAAAATGCAGTTGTGCCGGTTCCGGAAGGTAAAAATACACCACAGTCTTCAATTTGCTGATGTGCAACCCATTGGTTAATTTCATCGGCAAGCATACGAATACCATATTCAGCTTCAGCGCAAGCACCTCCCTGGGGAATAACAATGCTATCAGCTGTAGAGTGCAGTGAAGGAAATTGTGTGACCTCGTGATATTGCATGCCATTTTCGCAAGCAATCTTAAAGTTACCGATAGGATTTGTTTTAAGTTGTTCAGGCAGCTTTTTTAGATAATAGTCAAAGCGCCACTGCTTCATTTTAGCAAGTACAGACAAACACATCATTGCATTGGACTGATTGCCACCGCATGAAACAACGGATTTGATCTGCGGTTGCTGTAAGTGGAGATAATACAAGAATTTACGCGCTTTATTGCCATTGAAAGCAGGATGCAGCAGGTCATCGCGCTTAACATAAAACAGTTGTCCTTGAATCGTTACAGTATCAATTGGCGACTCTGCCAAGCTAAATTGCGTGGCTGACAAATGGTTGTCTGGTATTTTGGGTTGATTGGCCATTAGCTCTACTTTGTCACATCAAAGCCGGGATTACACAAAAGTATTTATGTATGTGCGTTTTACGCACCAATCGGTGTTGGTTTGCCCTTTTGCTATCGCAATGGTGCGTACAACGCACCCTACATTAGTCATCTGACAAAGTAGAATTAGTGCCGACTGGCCATTGTTTCAAGTCGAAGAGCATCGATTAATCCATATTAAGTTTTCTGCAATTGATCAAATCAAATGCACTTTTGCTGATTGTTGCAAAATCAATTATTTGCTGCATTTTTCTCAATATCTACGGATCTAAACATCATACTGCTTGAGACTAAGTGATGAATTATCTATACTGGGCTGTTTACAATATGACTGGGGATGGTCGAGTGCGCTCGGGTATTAGGATTGTTTTTCTGTGTGGCCTGTTGTCCATCGTGCTACTGACTTCTGTTTCAGCGATAGCAGCGCCATTCATTATAAAAGATATTACAGTGGAAGGCGTACAGCGATTGTCGCCGGGGACTGTGTTTAATTATCTGCCAGTAACCATTGGCGATCGTTTCGATGCAGAAAAGTCGAGAGCCGCTATTCGTGCATTGTTCAAAACCGGGCTATTCAATGATGTCAGCCTTGAACAAGATGGCGATGTGTTAATTATCCATGTAGAGGAACGCCCCGCGATTGCCAGTATTGAAATTAAGGGCAATAGTGACATTAAGTCGGATGAACTGATTAAGGCGCTCGAGGGCATAGGTCTTGCCGAAGGACAGGTTTTCAACCAGCAATTACTTGACAAGATTGAACAGGAATTACGTCGACAATATTTTTCACGTGGAAAATACGGGGTAAAGCTTAATACCGAGGTTGTTCCATTATCGAATAACCGTGTTGCGTTAACGCTCAATGTTGCGGAAGGATCACCCGCCAAAATACAACAGATTAATATCGTAGGAAACCATCTATTTAAAACCAAGAAGCTGGTTAATCTATTTGAATCCAGCGTTTCTAACTGGCTGTCTTTTTATACAAAGGATGACCAGTATTCCAGACAAAAATTATCAGCTGATCTGGAACATCTGCGTTCGTATTATCTGGATCGAGGTTATCTGGATTTTGAGATTGAATCGACTCAGGTATCGATTACGCCAGATAAAAAAGAAATTTATGTCACGATCAATGTCAAAGAAGGCGAGCAATTCATGGTCGAAGAGGTCAGGTTGGCTGGCGATATTATTATTGACCAAGAGGAATTGCTACCACTTTTTCAAATTGGTCCACAAGAAATTTTTTCTCGTAAACAAGCATCTGAAACCTCTAAATTAGTCACAGAACGTTTGGGAGAAGAAGGCTACACTTTTGCTAATGTCAATATGATCCCTGACATCAATAAGGACGAAAACACTGTCAAGCTGACATTTTTTGTTGACCCTGGTAAGCGCGCCTATGTCAGAAATATCAATATTACCGGTAATGATAGAACCAGAGATGAAGTGATCCGTCGAGAAATCAGACAAATGGAGGCAGCCTGGGCATCAGCACCTAAAATCGAGCAATCCAAGCAGCGTCTGGATCGACTGGGCTATTTTGAAGAAGTCAACGTAGAAACCCCAGCAGTGACTGGGACAGCCGATCAAATTGACGTGAATTATAGTGTAGTCGAACGTCCAGGTGGGAACCTTTCTGCAGGCGTGGGGTTCTCACAAACGCAGGGTTTGATTTTAAATGCCAGCATTACTCAGGAGAACTTGTTTGGTACGGGAAAAAGACTCAATCTGACTTTTGATAACAGCTCAGTTAATACAGTCTACCGTTTTGGATACCATAACCCTTATTTTACGATCAATGGAGTGAGTTTTGGCTACAACCTTGGCTTCAAAAAAACTGACGCTGAACAAGCCAATATTTCAAATTACTCTACTGACGTTATTAACAGTGGAATTAACTTTGGTATCCCGCTTACTGAAAATGCTCGTATCAGGTTTAATTTTGATTATGAAAATACCAATTTAAAAACCTCGACCAGAACATCGGAACAAATACTTGAATTCATTAATGATACCAATGGGGTAGAAGATTCATGCGATACTATTGCTACAGCAGATCAAGTTTCTCCAGTACTCGATGCGGACGGTAATGAGATTAATCCACTGACCAGGCAATTCAGTAAGTGTGAAAGTCGATTCAATATTCTCACGCTGGGGTTAGGCTGGAGTCACACAACAATCGATCGTGCGATTTTTCCAACATCTGGTGGATCGCAAAGTTTATCAGCATCTGTTGCAGTTCCAGGATTGGATTTACAATACTATAAGGTCGAGTACAGACAGCGCCATTATTTTCCCTTAGCCAAAGATCTCGTATTATCCTTGAACGGGCATGTAGCAATTGGCGATGGTTACGGTAGTACCCAGGATTTACCCATATTTGAGAATTATTTTACTGGAGGCGTTCAATCAGTTCGTGGCTTTGATGATAATACATTAGGTCCGCGAGATTCCCGTAATGATCCTTTGGGTGGTAACCGAAAAATTCAAGGATCAGCAGAGTTGATTTTCCCCATTCCATTTTTTGCAGAGCAAAAATCACTACGTCTCAGTGCTTTTGCGGACGTGGGTAATGTCTATGCTGATAAATTTGAACTAGGCGAGCTGAGGTATTCAGCCGGACTTGGTTTAAAATGGCTATCACCTTTTGGTGCATTGTCTCTTAGTGTTGCGGTGCCATTGAATAAGGGCGACAATGATGAGACCAAACCGTTCCAATTCTCCTTTGGTACAGCGAACTAAGGAACGTGCATGGAATAACTTGAACAATGATGGCGCAGGATTTTTGTTTCTAACGAAACAAACTCAAAAGGCGCATAGTCATTCTACGCAACGATTTGAGATCGTTTCGTCAGAAGCAAAAAGACCAGCCAGAATGTACAAGTTATTTCATGCACGTTCCTAAGGAGCAAGGATTTAATAGACTCTCCGCACATGAAAATTTAGTCTCTTGTTCATGTACGGTTTGTACGTATATTAGGTACTGATGACAGCCTCCTGAAAAAGTAAGGAACGTGCATGGAATAACTTGAACAATTGACATAGGCCATTTTTGTCAAATCACTGTTCATATTCAAGGCGCGAAAACAGGTGCATAGTGAGCGATGTAACTGTTTTCGCAACACCGAAGATGAGCAAAAAGACAAGTGAATTGTTCAAGTTATTCCATGCACGTTCCTAAGTGTGTGCTAGGAGGCTGTCCGAGAATAGAAGCCGTAGCGAGGGAAAGCGGTTTTGAGTCCATTTTTCCGATTAAATGAGGCAAATACTTGCTGTATTGAACGAATTTAATCGGAAAAATGGGCCAAAACCCGCTTTTCCGCAGTAGGCTTTCTACTCTCGGACAGCCTCCTAGGCTGCACAATTGTTGCAGCAACGAAAAGACAGATAAAAAGACAAGTCAGAATACACAAGTTAATTCATTCCCATGCTTGTATGTATACGATTCGAGAAATTCAATTTATTTCTGTAATCATTTCCAGCTGATGAGTGGATTGGTATCAGTGGCTATAGATGTAAAGTATGTTATTTAATTTGGTTTTTTAGTGTAGGTGGACTTTTGATGAGAAAAAATTGGTTACTAATATTGTTATTAGGATTGACAGCGTATGCTGTCAATGCAGAAGAAATAAAAATCGGGTTTGTTAATGTTCCGCGTATTTTAGAAAGTGCACCGCAAGCGGCGCAGGCGAAAAAAGACCTTGAAAAAGAGTTCGCACCCAGAGACAAAAAACTGGTTGCCATGCAAAAAAAGCTAAAAAGTCTTGAGGAAAAAATGCTTAAAGACGGCGATGTAATGAGCCAGTCTGAACAGCAAAAAATGGAACGTGAAATCGTTAGCCTAAAACGAGATGCACGACGCGCACAAGAAGAATTTCGTGAGGATTTTAACATTCGGCGCAATGAGGAACTCGCCAAATTGCAAAAAGTTGTTTTCGAAGCAATTCAGTCACTGGCAAAAGAAAAAAATTATGATTTACTGGTCACTGATGGTGTGGTTTTTGCGAGTGAGCGTATTGATGTCACTGCAGAAATTGAAACAAAGCTTAACCTTTCTAAATAGTTTCTGTGAATAATTTTTTTGTATACTCTTCGCACATGAAATTTTAGCCTTTAAGGTGCGTGCCCGTGTTTAATAAAAATGGTGTGGAGAGCAAGGTGGGAAGCCTTCACTGCAGTCTTTCTACAGTCAGGCTTCCCAACGCAGCTATCCGCGCCAAGTTAATGATACACAGGGCGCGCGCATGGATGCTAAAATTTTATGTGCGAAGAGTATAACTACTTAGGAGCGAGGATTTAATAATATACGCATCTTGAGGCAGGATTTTTGCTCGTCTTCAAGGCGTAGAAACAGGCGCATACTGGCTACGCAACAGCTTCTACAACGCGGAAGACGGACAAAAAGACAAGTCAAGATGCGGGTATTATTAAATCCTCGCTCCTTAGCACAATCTGTAACTGCTCAGATTGCCCTCTCATGTACAAGAACAAGGCGAAAGCGCGGAGTTTATTAGATATAAATGAGCGCTTTCAACACAGTTATTGGACAGAATAAAGGGTAAACTGAGTAGTTATATTTTTTTCAACGCTTACAAGGCGAGTGTATTCAATGTTCGGTGTAGACAAAATTCAGAATTTTTTACCTCATCGGTATCCCTTCCTGCTAATTGATCGAGTGTTGGAGTGTGAACCAGGAAAGCGCTTGCTTGGGTTGAAGAATGTATCTGTTAATGAGCCTTGGGTGACCGGCCATTTTCCATCAAAAGCAATTTTTCCAGGAGTGTTAATCATCGAAGCTCTCGCACAGGCAACAGGCTTACTGGCATCAGAAACAGCGCCTGAATTGGTGGAAAGCGGGATGATTTACTATCTTGTCGGGATTGATAAAGTGCGTTTTAAACAACCAGTGTATCCTGGAGACCAACTCCATCTTGAGGTTCTATATTTACGTAACAAGCGTAATATCTGGGTATTCGACTGTACTGCTACAGTAGAAGGAAACCGCATCGCATCAGCCCACATCATGTGTGCAGCTGCGAAACCATAGTGTCGGTAGATCAACGTGCCGTCATTGATGATTCCGCTATTCTTGCAGATGGAGTAAAAATCGGCCCCTATAGTGTAATTGGTGCTGATGTTTCAATAGGCAACAATACTGTGATAGGGCCACATGTGGTGATTCATGGGCCAACGCGGATTGGCGCGAATAATCGAATCTTTCAGTTTTCCTCAGTTGGTGAAGACCCGCAGGATAAAAAATACGCTCAGGAACGCACTGAGCTTGAAATTGGTGACCATAATGTGATTCGCGAGTTCTGCACCATTAATCGTGGAACCGTGCAAGATCACGGGATAACCAGTATCGGAAGCCACAATCTGCTGATGGCTTACACACATATCGCACACGATTGCAAACTTGGTTCTCATGTGGTGATGTCAAATGGCGCTTCCCTGGCAGGCCATGTTGAATTGGGTGATCATGTTGTGTTGGGCGGATTTTCTCTGGTTCATCAGTTTACCCATATTGGCCAATATTGTTTTGCAGCCATGGGTAGTGCAATTTCTCAGGATGTTCCATCGTATGTCATGGTTGCTGGAAACCCAACCAAACCACATAGTATTAATATTGTCGGGTTGGAACGCCACGGTTTTACCAGCGAAGTCATTAACGAGATTCGTAGAGCGTATAAGATTATTTATAAATCTGGTTTGAAACTGGGTGATGCGATTGCCGTACTTTCTGAAATGTCGCATGAAACAAAAGAAATTGAATGTATGGTCGACTTTTTGCGCAAATCCAATCGTGGCATCATTCGTTAATCACTTAGGAACGTGCATGGAATAACTTGAACAATGATGACACAGGATTTTTGTTTCTGACTAAGCGATCTCAAGAGGCGCATAGTTGTTCTACGCAACGATTGAGATCGCTTAGTCAGGAGCAAAAACACAAGTCAGAATGTTCAAGTTATTTCATGCACGCTCCTTAACCGTGTATGAGTTCAAACAACAGTAACCTTATTACAGGGATTGATGAAGTTGGTCGCGGCTGTCTTGCCGGACCAGTAGTGACCGCTGCAGTCATTCTTGACCCAAAACAACCTATTACTGGTCTGCAAGATTCCAAAAAACTAACGCCACAACAACGCATTGCTCTAGCTGTAACTATTCGACAAAATGCGTTGTGCTGGTCAATTGGTCGCGCCGAAGCCTCTGAAATCGATCAGATCAATATCTTGCAAGCAACAATGTTGGCAATGGCGCGAGCTTATCATGCATTGTCAATCAAGCCAGATTGGGTGCGGGTCGATGGAAACCGTTATCCAGATATCCCCTGTGCCGGTGAATTCATCATCGGTGGAGATGACAGTCACTCCGAGATATCAGCAGCATCAATTATTGCCAAAGTTGCCCGCGATCAGGAAATGATGATTGCAGATGTCATTTATCCTGGTTATGGGTTTGCTGGACATAAAGGCTACCCTACCGCCAAACACCGAGCGGCACTAGTTGAACTTGGACCTACGGTGATTCATCGCCACAGTTTTGCACCGGTTAGAAACTGTCTAAAATAGCATTCACGGTTTGATTATCAGAAGTAAAATCTCTAACTACCCAGCTTACCCTCTATATTGTCCAAGAGCTGCGTTGAAAGTGCTCATTTACACTTGTAAACTCCGCGCTTTCACCTTGCTCTTGAACAAAATAGAAGGCAATCTGAGCTGTTACTGATTACGCTGAGTAGTTACGTCAAATGTTCATTTTATTAGACGTAGTCTGGTCACATTCTGATTTGAATTTCCTGCTTCAGAAGCGCATCATAACATTTCCAGTTTTCACAGATTTCCCATTGTATTAATGTCCCAACCACGCTTCATTCATTTACGCGTCCACACTGAATATTCACTGGTGGACAGCACCGTGCGTATCAAAAAACTTGCTGAGCAAATATCAGCACATGCAATGCCAGCAGTTGCACTTACTGACGAAACTAATCTGTTTGCACTGGTACGTTTTTATCGTGCTACGCGGAATGCTGGTATTAAGCCAATTGTTGGTGTTGATGTCACATTAAATAATCCAGAAGATCATCAAAAACCGTTTAGAGCGACGTTGTTGGCGCAAAATGACGCGGGTTATAAAAATCTTGCTGAATTAATTTCGCGCGCCTATCTGGAAGGACAATCTAACGATCAAGTATTAATGCAGTGGGAGTGGCTAGAATCGTCTCATACAGGAATTATTGCCCTATCGGGAGCCCAGCAAGGTGAAATTGGAAGCTGGATTCAAGCGGGTAACGAAGAAAAGGCTTTAGCAGCGGCACAGAAATACAGTGAATTATTTGATAACCGCTTTTACATTGAATTACAACGAATCGGGCGCACTGGTGAAGAACACTATATCAGCAAAACAGTGGATCTGGCTCTGCAACTTGATTTACCTGTAGTTGCAACCAATGATGTACGCTTTTTGTCACCCGAAGATTTTGAAGCGCATGAAGCCCGAGTGTGTATTCGCCAAGGCTATTTACTGGAAGACCCGGCGCGCCCACGCAATTACACAGAAGCTCAGTATCTGCGTTCGCAAGATGAAATGGTCGCGTTATTCA
>JAZGEP010000132.1:0-31389 GCA_036478815.1 Methylococcales bacterium | reverse complement strand
CATGAAATAACTTGAACAATTGACTTGTCTTTTTGCTCATCTTCGGTGTTGCGAAAACAGTTACATCGCTCACTATGCGCCTGTTTTCGCGCCTTGAATATGAACAGTAATTTGACAACAATGGCCTCGTCAATTGCTCAAGTTATTTCATGCGCGTTCCTTACTCGGCGTAATTCGTTACTACTGTGGCTGCCCTCTATTTTTTATCGTGCAAAGCGAAAGGCAGTTAACAGGATAAATGAGCACGTTCTTAAGCTGAGTTGTTACACTGCTTTTTCATTAACGAATGCTTTGCGTCGGTCGACTGCAAGTGCTGGCGCCTAGTAATGCATAGAGAGGGCAAAAGCGAAATAACCCGGTAATGATTGCAATTGCTCCTACAATGTACGCAAATATGGCATCAGACTCAGTAGTAAACCCAAGGGCAGGCAGGATCAATAATATAACGCCCAAGAGTACTCTTAATTTTCGATCCCAACCACCGACATTAATTGAAATATTCATAACAGAACCTCATTTTATTTTTTAATGACATCGTAGTGACTTTGCTACGATGTTACTCAATGTACTTGAAAATGAGGTAAATTAATAGATTTGTGAGAAACAAGCAGGGTTGTTGGCAGTCTACGCACACAAATAAAAGAATATATTGATACGATTTAGCAAATTAAACATATTGGGCGGTCGTAGTCTTTGAGCTTTTTCCTGACACGATTGTCGTGTTGCTTTGATTGGTCTAGCCTGCATTTCTCACCAGTTGATGAGATGAACGCGTCTGGTGTCTGAGAATAGACGTCGTAGCGATGGAAAGCTGGTCTAATTCAGATTTTCCGCCGTCGGCCTCTATTCTCGGAAAGACTATTCGTTCGATTGATCTGAAGATTGATTAACGGTGACCAGTCCTATATCAATATTGGCTTTTTCTTTAACCAGTTGACGTGCTCTAATCGCTTCTTCATTGGGTTCTTTTAATGCTGGAAATAATCCTATTTCGTGCTTGCTTTTAATTACTTCAAGTACCAGCTCAGTGTCAATAACCGGTGTTTCAAGTGAGTAGCCGTATGCTAATGCTAGATCGCAAAGTGCATTGATGATTCTTGGAATTCCACCACTGTAGTAGAATATAGTTGCACTGGCATGGTGAGAAAAAATATCTTTATTACCGCCAGCATTGGTTAACCTGTATTGAATATATTGCACAGTCTCAACAATATTGAGAGATTTGAGGTGATAACCGACGGAAACACGTTGTACAAGTTGTGATAGCTCTTTCTGTTTCAACAGATCGAGCAGTGGTGGCTGACCGACCAGAACCAGTTGTAATAGCATTTTGTTTTCAGCGTTAATATTGTGTAACAAGCGTAATTCTTCAAGAGCCTCTGTACATAGGTTTTGAGCCTCATCAACAATGAGTATTGCAGGCCGATGTGACTGGTATGACTGTTCCAAAAAATTCTGAAACTGCTTATGTTTAGCTGCTTGACTGCCTTCATTATCCAGTTGATTGAAAGCGATTAACACCCAATTGATCAGGTTTTTCATTGACTTGTGAGTATTAGAAATCAGACCAACAGTCAGTTGGTTTTCTGTTTCATTAATTAATCGTTTCACTAACGTGGTTTTGCCAGATCCTACCTCTCCTGCAAGAACAATAATTCCGGAACGGTTTGACAGTCCGTATTCGAGTACTGACCATGCTTTTATATGGGGTTGGCCAGGAAATAGATACGTTGGTTCAGGTGTTATTGAGAATGGTTGTCTGTTTAACCCGTAGAATTGAAGATACATTATTTTTTAATTGTCTTTTGTAGTCATCAGTATTGATAAGGAACGTGTGTGAAATAATTTGATAACCAAACAGTGCCTATTAGTCCGTCCAGCATTACAGAAACAGTTGTATAGTTCGCTATGCGTCTATTTCTGCACCTTGAATGTAAATAACTTGACAACGAATAGTCTTTAGGAGCGAGGATGTTGTTCAGGTTATTCCATGCGCATTTTTGATTAGGAGTGAGGGTTTAATAAGTTACCGAAGTGCGCAGCCTTTTGATTTCACAGAAGCACTCATAAAATGGGCGCATAGCAGGCTACGCAACTATTTTATGAGTGCTTCTGTGAAATCAAAAGGCAAGTTAAAATCGGTAACTTATTAAATCCTCACTCCTTAGAGGGAATTAGCACCTTCAGCTTTATTTAATATTGTTCCTAATAACCCATGGTTTTTAAGTATATCGGTGCATTGATAGACTTGTTGTGCAGTATTGACGCCTTCTTCCAATACTAATAGCGAAGCACTCACATTTGGAATAAACGCCAAAGCATCATCTGTGTCTAATAGTGCAGGCACATCAAAAATGATCAAATGATTGTTATATAACGAGGAAATATCGCGTACAAATTGTCGCAATAGTGGGCTTCCAAGAATATTTGGATTTTTATCAAGAGCAGTGCCTGCAGGTAAGAGTGTTAGATCAGTTCCGCTGATTTTGATAAGAATGTCTGTTAATTCAGCAGCGTCAGTCAAATGATCACTCAGCCCCTGATCACTATTGTTTAGACCAAAATAACGATAAAAAGCCGGCTTCCTCAAATCCAACTCAACTAAAACCACTGTGTCATGCAATGAGCGTGCGATGCTAATGGCCAGATTTGCGGCAGTGAGCGTGTTTCCAGTACCTGATTTCGGGCTGGTAATTGCCAATGTATGCGCTCCCAAACCCATCAGCAATGACAATGTTTTTGCAGCTAGAATATTGTACGCTGCAATAGAATGTGTGTCTGTCTGTTTTGTTAGCAGTAATCGTTCATCGAGTGGGTTCGGCGGGGTAATCTCTATCGCTGGATTATTATTTTCAGATTGATTGCTCTTGTTCTCCGCAGAGAATGATTCTTTCATCAGTGATGAAGTTTTAAACTGAAAGTCAGTTGTTTCGTTCTGTTTTGACTTTTCTAACGCTTTTTGTAGCCAATCCATTATTTAGTAGACCTTTGATTGAAGTTTTATCGCCATAAAAACCATGTTTATACTCGATTCCGTAATAAATCGTGAGAAGATAAAGTGTAGCATGCGTTTATAAACAAAGAGAAAGATAGCGTCTCATAGTCGAGTGATGGCGATGAGTTGGAACATAAGTACCTGGTCATAATTAATTTAACATTTTGTTTGTCTTTTTCCCCATCTTCGGTGTTGCCGCAACAGTTACATCGCTCACTATACGCCTGTTGCGGCGCCT
Organism: Methylococcales bacterium; assembly: GCA_036478815.1. GTDB lineage: Bacteria > Pseudomonadota > Gammaproteobacteria > Methylococcales > DRLZ01 > DRLZ01. Next base: position 28,156 of record JAZGEP010000132.1, on the reverse strand, counting down.
TGAAGACAAACAACAATCCTGCGCAAGTTGTCGAAGTTATTTCATGCACGTTCCTTAGCTATTGGGTTGAACGAGGTCTGTTCGAGTTCACAATTTATAGTGTTGCCACGTTATGTGCATGGTTATGAAAACCAATCTGGAAGTCCATTGGCCAGTAATAAGTATCCTAGAATGACTGTGGCTACGACTAAAAATAATACTATTAACAATATTCTTCGGTTGAGTTTTTGTTGAGCAATTCGTTCCTGGGTGGTGTGCATATATGGGATAACTGTCAAGGGGCTTTCACCACTGACAGCTGCTAATTGGCGTGCACCGTAAATACCTTGGTCGAGACTTTCAGCGAGTGCTGCTGCAATAATAGCCCCGGCAGCAGACAGTAGAATTCCCAATAAAATGATCACTATTCGATTTGGTTGGGTCGGTGTTTCTGGTAATTCTGGAGGCTCAGTCATCAGATAACGTTCCCCTTTACGGCTTTTCTCAATAGACTCTGTCAGATTGACGCTCGATTGTTTGGATTGAATTTCCTCATACCTGATCTTCGTTGATGTATAACTACGCATCAATTCAGTATATTGACGTTCTACATCTGGAGAGATAAGGATGCGCTGCTCGTAATCATCAATTCGTTTGTTTTGTACGATACGGGCTTTTTCCAGCCCTATAATTTCAAGTTCCAAGCTTTTTATTTGTGCCTGGGTTTGTAAATAAGTCGGATTATCAGCGTCTAAGTTCTTGCTTAAGGTTGGCAAATCATCCGGTAAACTTGCAACTTGAGTTTCAATGTTCTGAATTTCTTTGGTTAAACCAATCACATCAGGATGTTGCGCTGAATAGTTTTCCTTTGATTTTGCAAGTGCTGCTTTTTTTTCTTTGAGCGCAATTGTTAAGGCTTGTCGATTGCCCGCATTATTTCCCTGACCACTGAGTGCCTCTATTTCTGTTTTTATTTTGACCACATCGGGGTGATTTGGTGAATAACGAGACAACAAATTAGAATACTCAACATGGAGTATTTTTAAACGGGTTCTATCATCCAGAACAACGTTGCTGGATGCAGATGAATATGGACTGATTAGTGCCAGTTGTGACTGTAGAAAAAGCTTGTTCTCAAACGCCTTGTTATATTGATTATCAATATCTTCGAGTCGTTGATAGGCGCGTTCAAGTAACCTTTTATTGTCTTGCTGGAACTCTGGAAGACTGCCTCCACGTTCTTTTTTAAGGGTAAACAGTTTATTATCAAGCTCCTCCATTCGACGACGTAATTTGTCAGCTTCACGTGAAAAAAAGCTGGATGCTTCTTCAGCACTCTCGGTGCGCTCTTTGAGGTTTTCCTGTAGAAATAACGAAACCAATTCATTGGCAACGCGTTGACTAATTGATGGTGACGAATGATCAAAACCAACCTGAAAAGCAATCGTTGCCTTGGTAGGGCGCCCACTGCGAGGATCGATGACATCGGCACTTACCATTTCGACCGAAATAGCCTCTTCCATGTCTTCGAGTATTGTCGACCAGGTGTCTTGATGTAATCGATCCTGGTAAAGTTTGAACTTGTCGATGATGCGTCGCAAGTTTGGTCTGCTTAAAACACGGTGTTGAATCCGCTGAACTTGTTGGTCAGCATAATTAACAATGGTCGTATCAACCAATTCATTCGAAATAATCGGTTGTTCGATGAGTATGGTTGCAGTTGATGTATAAGTTGGTGGCCACAAAAACGCTATACAGATACTGATCAACAGGATCGATAATCCGGTGACTAACATTTTAGCCGTATGGCGTTTCAGAATCGCAAGGTATTCACGAAGACTTCTTGATTCTTGTTCTTCAGGGTACTCTAAGTATTCTTGTGTATCCATTGTTTAATTTGACAGCTGTGCAGTAAGGAGCGTGCATGAAATAATTTGAACAATTGACTTGTCTTATTGCTCATCTTGGACGCGACTAAAACAGTTACAAAGTTCACAATACGCCTGTTCTAGCATCTTGAATGTTTATGCTTTTCAAACATGAAAATTTAGTGTTTTATGTGTGCGCTTTGTTGTGGGTGGTTTTGTTGGAAAGTCTGACCAAAATAGGTTATTCCGCATTCGGTTCTCTAGTCTCGGGCAGCCTTCTATGCGCCCATTTTATGAGTGCTTCTGTGAAATCAAAATGCTGCGCCACACTTCGGTAACTTATTAAATTCTCGCTCCTAAGGAACGTGCATGGAATAACTTGAACAATTGACGTAGGCCATTGTTGTCAAATTACTGTTCATATTCAAGGCACGAAAACAGGCGCATAGTGAGCGATGTAACTGTTTTCGCAACATCGAAGATGAGCAAAAAGACAAGTCAATTGTTCAAGTTATTTCATGCACGTTCCTAAGTCGATCATTACCTCGAAAGAGACAGGCGTTGCCAATGGTAATTAGCAGATAACATAGCACTGTGTGAATCAGCAGAGTTTTCAGCGTTATCATATTTTTGAAATCGATAACGATAGCGTAATCCCAGCGAAAATTCTGGCGTTAACTTCCAGCTGATCGCTGGCGCAGCTTGATAATAGCTTCTATCAAGTCTGTTGGTGTCTGCGTTAATTGCTGAGGCACGCAAAGCAGATATGGGTAAATTCAAGCTCAAATGTTCAGTCAATTGATGATTCCAGCTGAAGGCGACTTGGTTAGTTGTCTGTAAATCACCATTACCAGTAGGTCTGATATCCTGGGCAATACTTGCGTTTACACTGCCTGTCGTATACTGATGAGTCACGCGGGCACTGGCAAGACTGCCTAGACCCGAGCTGGTATCTTTATGATCATTCCGATCTCTGAACTCGGATGTGGAATAGCGTCCACCTCCTACAATCTCTGCCTCCCATCGTTCAGAAAATTTGTGTTGAATACCTGCTTGCAGAGAATAATAAATAGTCGATGAATCAATATCAGGAGTTGAAAACAGAGTCGTAGCAGTGTTGCTGAAGAGTAATGTTTTTGAAGTTAATTGATGTGACAAGTTTAATTGTCCTGAATGCATCAAGTAATCAGTACGTCCTGTTGATTCAGCATCTTCATAAGTGACATCTGTAAACTCATAACTTAAATTCAAGGTCGTTTTTTCAGTTAAAGAATGATTCCACTCTGGCTTCACCGATTTCAAAAATCGTCTCTTTGGAACACCAAGTAAATCATCGGTTTCGTCGAGATCCTGAGGCGCAGAATCAATAAATTCAGGTCTTTCTCTTGCCAGCGTTCTATCCAAAAATAATTTACCGCTGATTCCCAGCTTATTACGTGGACTGACTGTAAGCCAGGTTTCTGGATACAGAAAAAAATCAGTGCTGTTAAAATTATCAATATTAAATCGATTAAACGCTACATTACCTCTAATATGGATATCACTATTTTCTGTTCGGCTACCGATGATACCTCCAGCTGAGAGAACACCTCCAAAGGTATCCTTGGGTTTGATTGTTCGCAAGTTATCTCTGGTAGATAGATTTGATCTAAGTCTATAATTCGTATCAAATATTAAGCGACTGCTTGCCTGTGGGGATACAAACCACTCACGTGCTTGAGTTTGATTCTGCCAGCCAGCCAAGACTAGACACAACAGTAAATAGACATAATATACAAAGGTCGAATTGACATCGTTAGAATATGCTGAGGTTTTTATTGGAAACATGATTGTAGTTTGCTTCATGTCTATTGATTGTTTAATGGCAACAAGGTGTTTTCGGAATGCAAATAAAGCTTCCTGAGAGGCTGTTTGAGAATAGAAGCCGTAGCGAGGGAAAGCGGTTTTGAGTCCATTGTTTCGATTAAATGAGGCGAATACGTGTTGTATTGAACGAATTTAATCGGAAAAATGGGCCAAAATCCGCTTTTCCGCAGTAGGTTTCTATTCTCGGACAGCCTTCTAGGGAACAAGAACGGTATCTCCACTTCTCAGCAAGATATTTTGTTTTAACTTGTCACCATCTTCTATATCGCCATAGCGGAATTCAATATTATGTTGTTTGCCATCGCTGGAGCGTCTCAGTATTAAAATATCATTCACTGCTGAAAACGGAGTTAGTCCGCCAGCCATACTTAAAGCCTGTACGACATCAATGTAACTTGAAATAAGATACATTCCTGGTTTTGCAACTTTGCCAATCACGTAAATTCGATTTCCCAACAATTGCTTAGGAGAAATAGTTACAACGGGATTTGACAGATAAGTGGATAATTTTTCAGATAGAGCCGCTTGCAATTCAGCGATTGTTTTGCCACCAGTGTATAGTTCGCCAGCTAAAGGGAAAGTAATTCCTCCATCTGGACGAACCAGTACATCCTTGATCATGTTTTCTTCTTTCCAAACTGAAATTTCCAATACATCGCCAGGTTGAATTTTATATTCGTGTAGTGTTGGGTTGTTAGTTATTTGATGATTATCATCGTTCGCTAGTAATGAACCACTCCATACAGTTATTAAGGAAATAGATAAAGTTATTATTAGTAAGAATAGTTTTTTCATAATAATTTCGTTAATTTAATGTTTTACTTGCGTGTTTTCTCATCGTTGGCTTTGTATAAACAGTTACATGACTCACAATGGGCCTGTTGATGTGCCTTGAAAAAATTCTGGGCAAAATTGTTAAATCAATTATGACCAGGTACTTATCCGTGTCAAATTTTATTAATTCGTTGTATGTGGCACCGTAGTGTCATGATACAGAAAAAGAATTTCAGTGATCATGGTGAGTCATGATCTAGATTAAAGATTAAAAACATCTTATATATTACTGAATACCATATAAAATAGCTACTACCGATTTTTGATGACCATTTCGTAAGTGTCAATCTGTTGTTTGATTATTGGAGACCATGAGAAACGTTGCGCATAGTTTCTGACTATCTGAGAATCGGGCATATTGGCAGACAATTGTTCTATTGCAGATATTAGTGCATCAGCTGTGCGGTGCTCAATGAGTAAGCCAGCGCTTGAACTGGTAACAATATCAGGACTGCCCCCAACAGCTGTTGCTATGACTGGCGTTCCACAGGATAGAGCTTCCAGTAATACATTTGCACAACCTTCTCGACTTGACGGCAATAACAAGATATCAGCGATGTTGTAATATTCAACCAATTGTTGCTGGCTGAGAGTACCAACAAATCGAATACGGTTTGTAACCTGTAAACTTGCGGCAAGTTTTACAAGCTTGGTTTGTTCTGTTCCGGCACCGACTACAATTAATTGGTGATCTGGAAGTTTTGCTAACGCTTGAATGATTAAATCAACGCCTTTTAAAGGGATTAGATTGCCGACATAAAGTAGGGTAGGGCGGGTAAGCTTGTATTGTTTGCGGAGCATTTTTCGATCCCCAGGCTGGAATAACTGTGCATCGACTCCATTGGGTAATACAGTGATTTTTTGTTTTGATACTCCCAGCTTGATCAGCCGGTCTTTGAGTGACTGGCAGACAGTAATGATGGCTTTAGCATGTTCAGCGGCCCAGACAATCATGCATCGTGGCAATCGGTAATCTGGAATCAGATTTATATCTGTGCCGCGGGCAGAAATCACTACAGGACAGCCCAGCCATTGACCTAGCAGCGTAGCTGCGACACCGTCTGGATAAAAGTAATGGGCATCAATCACCTGAAACTGATTGTTGTCAAATAATGATTTGGCAGTACGATAGGTCGCTGCTGCCATTAACCATGGAGACACACTCATGCCGATTTTAGGAATCAGCGGAAAGCGTGGATGCGATATCTCAATGCCGTAACGTTGTTCGTGTGCGGGGATGAGGGCAAATTGCTGATAACTTCCAAACAGATCTGATTTTAACGGAAACCAGGGTACTGGTGACAATACGTTCGTGGTGATCTCACCTGACGCAACCAGTTGTCTGATGCGATTTTCGATAAAAATTCCATGTCGTGTCTGAATACTGTTTGGGTAGAGACTAGTGTAAGTCAGCAGATTGATCATGATTGATAATTGGTCGAGTCTTGGTAATTTGTTGGATCAATAATGCCAGCGACAGCAAATCCATCGCTGCGGAAACGGCATGACTCACAAACACCGCATGCGGCACCCTGATCATCCGCTGAATAACAGGAAACGGTTAAATGATAGTTAACACCCAAAGCAATCCCTTGTTGAATAATTTCTGCTTTGTTTAAATCGATCAAAGGTGAATGTATTGTGATTGGTTTGCCTTCTACACTTGCTTTGGTCGCCAGGTTGGCCATAGTTTGAAAAGCTTGAATATATTCTGGACGGCAATCTGGGTAACCGGAATAATCGACAGCATTAATGCCAATAAATATGTCAAATGCTTCAAGCACTTCTGCCCAACCCAGAGCTAGTGAAAGAAACACAGTGTTGCGAGCGGGGACGTAAGTTACAGGAATGCCCGCTGTAGTATTGGTAGGCACAGCAATCTTTTGATCTGTCAATGCAGACCCACCGATAGTATTCAGACCAATCTTAATGGTTTTATGCTGTTTAACCTGCATGGTTTGAACGAGTTGTGCTGCTGCGTTTAATTCGGCTTGATGGCGTTGACCATAGTCGAAGCTCAGCGCATAACAGTCATAGTGTTGCTGTTGCGCGATTGCCAGTGTGGTGGCTGAATCCAAGCCACCAGACAGCAATACTACGGCTTTTTTTTGGTTAGTCATTGGTTAGTTATCGGCCTTGGGCGTCATTCCAGAGGATTTTATGCAATTGCATCTGAAAGCGTACCTTAAGTTGGTCTTTCAAAATGCGTTCAGCCAAATGTGTTGCTGGATATTGATTGTAACTGGCTGAAAAAAGTACCCCACAAAGATCAGTCAAATGATATTGATTAACGATCTGTTTTGACCAATTGTAGTCGTCATCATTACAGATCACGAATTTGACTTCATCACTCTGATTTAAAAATTCGATGTTTTTGTACAAATTCTTATCTGTTTCGCCAGAAGCCGGTGTTTTTAGATCCATAATTTTAATGACATGTTTGTTTAAGCTGGATAGATCCATTGCACCGCTGGTCTCAAGAGAAACCTGGTAACCTGCCTGCACTAATTGATCGAGTAGGGTTGACGTGTTTTCTTGAGCCAATGGTTCACCACCGGTTACTGTAACGTAAGGAGTGTTGTATTCTGCTGTTTTATTAAGTATTTGTTCTATGTTCAATAGTGAACCACCTGAAAAAGCATATTCAGTATCGCAATAATGACAACGCAATGGACAACCTGTCAGGCGAATAAAAACAGTAGGAAGCCCGATAAAGCTGGACTCCCCTTGGATTGAATAAAATATTTCGGTAATACGTAGTGTAGGAGGCTGTCTGAGAATAGAAGCTGTAGCGAGGGAAAGCGGTTTTGAGTGCATTTTTTCGATTAAATGAGGCGAAGACTTGCTGTTTTTTTACGAATATAATCGGAAAAAAGGGTCAAAATTCGTTTATTCACAGTAGACTGTTCGAGAATAGAAACAATAGCAACCAAAATTCGCTTTTTCGCAGTCGGTTCTCAATTCTCGGACAGCCATCTAGAGCTTTACAAACGTATTAGTGGATGTTGTCGAGACGTTGTTGGGCTAGCTTGGCTGCTGAAGATTGTGGATAGCGCTCAATTAGCGCGGTCAGTTGCTTTTTTCCTTCATTAATTTGGTTGAGTTCAAGCTTGATGAATGCAATTTTAAGTAATGCATCTGGCACCTTTGAGCTGTTAGGATATTGACTAACAACGCGTTGAAACATAGCAGTGGCCGTATCAAAATCACGGTTAATATATTTTGTTTCAGCTAACCAATACTGAGCATTATCAGCAAGTTCACTGTTGGGGTAGAGAGTGATAATCTGCTTGAATTGTTGAGCAGCTTCTTCGTACTGACCTTCTCGTAGGCTTTGCAATGCTTTGTCATAATCAGCACTGATTGTCTGAGGATCCACCATTGATGTATCGTTAGGATCGAGAGATTGATCTGCTTGAGACAAATCGACAGAATCACCAACCAATTGCTGATCACTGGTTTCCAGTCTATTTTGATTGATTATTGATGGAGCCACTGCAGATTTTTCAACTTGCTGTAAGCGCTGTTCCAGGTCAAGATTCATTTTCTTTTGCTGCTGCTGGGCTTTTTGCAATTCAAAACTTTGTTGCTCAATCTCGCCGCGAAGATTACGCATTTCATTGCGTAATTGATCAAGTAGTTGCCACATATCCATATAAGCCTTACTGGACAGGCGTTGTTCCAGTCGAGTCAGTCGATCATCATCTGAGTCGGCGTAACTACTCGTAACCAGCAGAGCAAGCAATATTGTGGTGATTATGCGCATCAGTTATCTCAGGTAAATAATTTCAACACGTCTGTTTTGACTCAGAGCATATTCATCATTTCCCTGTGATACAGGTTTTTCTTCGCCATAACTGACGATTTGAATCTGGCTCTCGGGAACACCTTTGATCTGCATCATTTTGGCAACACTGATCGCTCTTTGTTCACCGAGAGCAATGTTGTATTCACGGGTTCCTGTTTGGTCTGTATGCCCTTCGAGACTAATCATCGATCCCTGGTTGGCAAGCAGAAAATCTGCATGTGCATTAATTGCCTGGTAATCTTCTTGACGTACTTGGCTGCTATCAAAATCAAAATAGAAAACACGCACTGACAACGGTTCTCCAGGTTCAGCAACCGGTCCTTGTACACCATAGCTATCGTCATAAGACCCAACTTCTGTCATTTTGTCGCCATCTAATGTTTCAAGCTCGCTTAATCCTTGGGTCGCAGCATCAGGGATGACTGCTTGCTCCATTATTTCAGCATCTTTTTCAGGTGTGGAGGTGCACGCATTGAGTAACAAAATCAATAGTACGATGATGAGTTGCTTGAAGATCTTCATGGCGGTTCCTTAATATTTGATATTGGGTTAAGTATTGGTTGCTGATTTGATAAGTAATTTACAAAATATGACACAATTAGCGATTTGTTGGGATGTCGCTGGTTATCGTACCGTGTACATCAGGCTGAAGTAGTGAAATCATTTTCTGCACTTGGTCTGTTCAGTCAATGCTGGTTTTTAAGGAACCCGCATGAAATAACTTGAACAATTGACGTAGGCCATTGTTGTCAAATTACTGTTCATATTCAAGGCGCGAAAACAGGCGCATAGTGAGCGATGTAACTGTATTCGCAACACCGAAGATGAGCAAAAAGACAAGTGAATTGTTCAAGTTATTTCATGCAAGTTCCTTAATATGATGTTCCACTCAAATAATAGATTTATAACCTCGTGTTTAGTTCATTGTTTTGTTATTGATTGTTAACACAGTGACTCAAGTAGAACAAGATAGAGTTGATCACTTATACAGAAAATCATGCTAAGGAGTGAGGATTTAATAACTTCCCGATGTTGACTTGCCTTTTGATCCCACAGAAGTACTCATAAAATAGTTGCGTAGCCTGCTATGCACCCATTTTATGAGTACTTCTGTGAAATCAAAATCCTGTGCCAAACTTCGGTAACTTATTAAATCCTCGCTCCTAACTAATTGGATGCCCAGGCGGGATCACGCACTTCGTCTGCCTCAACAGAGAGACGTTGATGAACCCGTCCGTCAATTGATACAGCAGCTAGCTGACCCTGCCCGGCAGCTTTTGTGGCATAGAGTATCATGCTGCTGTTGGGAGCAAAAGTTGGTGATTCATCCTGTTTGCCTTTGCTGAGAATCGTCAGGTTTTTACTAGCCATTTCCAGTGTTGCAATGTGATATTTCCCACCACTCCGATGCACCAGTGCAATTTTTTTGCCGTCAGGAGAATAATCAGCAGCAGCATTATAACTCCCTTCAAAGCTGATGCGACTCGCTCGTCCTCCTTGTGCTGCGACAGTATAGATTTGAGGGCTGCCACCGCGATCAGATGTAAATGCAATGGTTTCTCCATCGGGTGACCAGGTTGGCTCTGTATCCACAGCATAATGCTTGACGATGCGTTTTAATTTTTTGCCTTTTATTTCATAGATATAGATATCCGGGTTGCCATCTTTGGATAAGGTCAACGCGAGTTTAGTGCCATCTGGCGACCAAGCAGGCGCACCATTAATGCCCGCAAATGAGGCAACAATGTGTCGTTTTCCCGTCCAGATATCCTGAATGAAAATTTCAGCTCGACGATGCTCAAATGACACATAAGCGATTAACTTACCATCAGGAGACCAGGCCGGCGACATGATAGGTTGTCTTGATTTGACGATAGTACGTGCGCCATAGCCATCAGCATCCGCAATCTGCAATCGGTAGAAAGGATGATTGTTGCGATCATTGATCTTGGTAATATAGGCAATATGTGTAGCAAAAACACCTTTTTCACCAGTCAGTTTTTCATAAACCATATCGCTGATTTGATGGGTCATGCGTCTTAAATCGGTTTTATTGGATGGAATGCGGTAACCAATCAAGCGCGTTTGGCTAAAAACATCAAATAAATAGAATGCTGTGTCAAAACGATTAGGGAATGTCTCCTGAAAGTGCCCAAACACCAGGTTTTCCTGTCCCAGTGCTTGCCATTGCGGGAATTTAACCTGGTCTGGGTTATTCGGAGTAGCCGGCATTTTTTGCACGGACAATAGATTAAACCGACCACTACGTTCTAGATCAGCGCGGATAATTGAAGCAATATCCAGCGGTGGAGTCTTGGTATTGCCTTCCCATTGGAAAGGTGCAACTGCGATTGGTATCGCTGCCTCAATTCCACCGGTAATCTGAATGTTGAGCTCACCGCTACTGCTGGTTGACCACAAGGCCAACACACTAGCAAGTAATTTGAATGCAAAATAATTTTTTATGTTGATGCTCACGTTATAGTCGGCTCCTGAATTACAAATTTATGAGGGGCTGAAATTGAAAGTAAATGTGGGAAGAAATTTATTAAATATCTTTGGATCAGATGGTACAGGTAGTGGTGAAGCCTTACGCACCGCAAGCTCGGCAGATCGATCAAATATTGGATTTCCACTGCTGACGACGACTTTAGCTTCTTTAACAGATCCGCCAGCTAGAATACGGACACGAATCGTTGCAGATAATCCATCTTTGGTGCCAGGGGGGCGTCTCCAGCTGCGTTCAACATTTCGCATAATCATACGTGTTGCATTATTGATGATTTTACCTCGTCGTACTGATTCTGCGGCAGCTTGTTCGGCTTCCAGTTTTTTAAGTGTAGCGGTTTCGGCTTTGAGGCGAGCATCTGCTTCAGCTTTCTGTTTCGCGGCCAGTTTGGCAGCTTTTTCACGGTTGACGCGTTCTTGTTCTTTTTGCTTGAGTTGTGCTTTGCGTTTTTTTTCAAGTTCAGCTAGACGCAGTTGTTCTTTTTTGTGCTTTTCTTCTAATTCTTTTTTGTTCTGAGCGAGTTCATCAAGGCGTTGTTGTTCCTGAGCTTGTTGTTGTTTGAGTATTGCCAGTTTTTCCTGTTCTTGTTTTTGTTTGATTGCCATTGCCGCCAAATGCTCAGACTGGGTTTTTTTGGCTAGCTCCTGGCGTTGCTTGTCTTGTTCGATTTGTAATTTTTGTTGCTCTTGCAAATCCTCCAGTTTATTTTGTTCAGCAACTCGTTTGTCTTCAAGTTGTTGTTGACGCTGCTCTTCTTTTAAGCGTTTTGCTAGCTCATTTTGCTGAATTTTTTCAATTTCCTGAATCACTTTATTTTCATCCAATGAAGTGGCTTGAATGATTTCAGGTTCTGCTGCTACTTGTAGAGACTCAGGTTCTGATCTGAAATTCAAAAAAAACAGACTGAACAAAACAAGGTGAACCAATACAGCGAGGCAGATTGGAAGAAAATATTTGTGTAAAACTTTCAAAATCAGTAGTTACTCAGTGAATTATGAAATGTCTGTGGCAGCTCAGAGTGTTCTCTCGTATACAAGAGCAAGGCGAAAGCACTGAGTTAATTATAGGTATAAATCAGCGCTTTCAACACAGCGATTGGACAAAATAGCGGGTAAGGAATGTGCATGGAATAACTTGACAATGATAACGTAGGATTTTTGTTTCTGACCAAACGATCTCAAGAGGAGCATCGTTGTTCTACGCGACGATTGAGATCGTTTGGTCAGGAGCAAAAAGACAAGTCAGAATGTTCAAGTTATTTTATGCACGTTCCTAAGCTGATTAGGAGCGAGAATCTAATAAAATCCAAATCTTGACTGGTCTTTTTTCCGTCTACTGCGTTGTAGATACAAGCGCATAGAGAGCTATGTCACTGTTGCTGCTACACCGAAGCCGGACAAAATGACAAGTCAGTTGTTGAAGTTATTTCTTGCACGTTCCTGAGTTACCAATACTATTCCGTTGGCCGTGTCATTAGTCCAACATTAGGCACGCCAGCTTGTTTTAAAGCTGCCATTACGATCACAATTTTCCCATAGTTGACCGAGGAGTCCCCGCGAACCAATACTTTTATATTAGGTTTATGGCGTAAAATAGCGGCAATTTTGATCGCTAGATCGTCAATAATAACCACCTCATTGTCAGTGCCATTGGTGTTAATAAAATACTGTCCTTGTGCGTCCACTGAGACCACAACAGGTGGCGTATTATCAGTGACAACATTTTTGGTTTGGGCTTGGGGGAGATCAACCTCAATACCAGTTTGTAATAACGGTGTGGTAATCATGAAGATAATTAATAATACCAAGCTGACATCAATATAGGGGATCACGTTGATTTCAGCAACAGGTCGTCTTTTTTTTCCTTGACCAGGCATGTTCACAACGGTAGCTCTGCACTATTCGTTGTTTCTTTAGATGCGTTTGGATCATAGAGTCTCGCATCGCGGTCAAAATATGCACTCAACTCTTCAATGAAATTAGAGTAGCGTGTGTTTAAGCGATCAATTGCGGTGGTATATGCATTATAAGCAATGACTGCAGGAATTGCGGAAAACAGACCCAATGCAGTTGCAATCAAGGCTTCAGATATACCGGGGGCGACCATTGCCAAGGTTGCTTGTTGCACGCTGGCCAGCGCTCGAAATGAAGTCATAATACCCCATACGGTACCGAATAAACCAATATATGGACTCGCCGAAGCAATGGTTGCCAGGATTGGAAGCTTATCATCAAGTGCATCGATTTCTCTGGATAATGAGACAAACATACTGCGTCTGGTACCATCAACAATCACTTCAGGCTGAGATGGAAACGTGGTGCGTAAACGCGAATATTCTGTACAACCAGCCAAAAAAATATTTTCAAGACCAATGTTTTCATTTTTATGGGCGCGGTATTCCCTATAAAGATTACTGAGCCCTTTTCCAGAATAAAATTTTTGCTCCAGAATCTCTGAATGCTCTCGTGCTAATTTGAACTCTTTACGTTTGGCCCACATTACGATCCAGGAGACCATTGATGCCAACAACAGAATAGCCATGACTGTTTGCACAACAGCGCTGGCTTCTACAATCAGTTTTATAACCCAGTGATCAAACATATTGCTGTAATTCTTTCCTTATTATTTCCGGAATAGGGCGGGGTTGGAAGCTTTGGGTATCAACACAAACGATACGCACGTTGGCTTGACATAATACCTGATTTTCATCAGCATCGGGATGAGTAATTTGCTGCTTAAACAAGATACTGACTCCACGAAACTGACTAATTTCAACATTGACTAATAATGATTGGTTAAAGCGTGCCGGAAGCAGATAATCAACTTCGATAGAGCGCACTGCAAAAACAATCTGATGTTGATCAATTAATTGGTCTTGCTCAAACCCGGATGCACGCAACATTTCAGTGCGTGCACGCTCAAAAAAGCGCAGGTAATTGGCATAATAAACGACCCCACCTGCATCTGTATCCTCGTAGTAGACCCGAACTGGCCATTGAAAGTTCGTCATTTGTTGAACATGTCTTTGGTTGCAGTGGCATTGAGCGCAGTCGGAGGTTTCAGGCCGAAATGTAAATAAGCGGCTTTGGTTGCCATGCGTCCACGCGGGGTACGCATAATATACCCTTGTTGTAGCAGATAGGGTTCCAGCATGTCTTCAATTGTGCCACGTTCTTCACCAATCGCAGCTGCCAGGGTATCCAGCCCGACAGGGCCACCATCAAATTTCTCAATCAGGGTTGTTAGCAGTGTTTGATCGAGCGTATCAAAACCGCAGCTGTCTACATTGAGCATTTCAAGTGCTTCTTTGGCAATTTGTTCGGTAATTCTACCGTCATGGCGCACCTCAGTAAAATCTCGTAAGCGGCGTAACAATCGGTTGGCAATTCTGGGGGTGCCGCGAGAGCGCTGCGCCAGTTCGATAGCGCCGGCTTGCTCCAGTGGAATGTTGAGTATATTTGCAGAGCGTGTGACGATCATTGCTAACTCATCAACCGTGTAAAACTCCAAACGCTGGACGATACCAAAACGGTCACGTAATGGCGATGTTAATAATCCTGCTCGTGTTGTTGCCCCAATTAAAGTGAATGGTGGTAAATCCAGCTGAATTGAGCGTGCAGCAGGCCCTTCGCCAATCATAATATCAATCTGGTAATCTTCCATTGCAGGATAAAGAATTTCCTCAACAGCAGGATTTAAACGATGGATTTCATCAATAAACAGTACATCATTGTGTTCCAGGTTGGTTAACAACGCAGCTAAATCTCCTGCCTTGTCCAAAACCGGGCCTGATGTTTGACGCAAATTGACTTGCATCTCATTGGCAATAATATGCGCCAACGTGGTTTTGCCCAGTCCAGGAGGACCAAAAATCATCACATGATCCAGCGCTTCAGAACGATTACGTGCTGCCTGGATAAAAATTTCCATTTGTGTGCGTAACCGCTGCTGGCCGATATAATCGTCTAGCAAGCGCGGACGGATGGCCCGATCCAATACTGAATCATCAGGTTTATTTTGTGCACTGATAACACGGTCAGCTTCAATCATTCAATAAGGTTAGTATATTAAAAGGAGTCAGGAATCAAGTGAAGATGGTTGCTAAGGAACGTGTTACCGATTAAATTCCAGCAAGTATTTGGCCCCCGAGTTTTTGCATTATTATAACCTCCATTAATTTGTTTTTAACAAACCACTCACAAGTTGAATCACATTTTACCATGTTAGTATTCTTTCATCAGACTGTCGTAAATCATTTGTTAAAAACAATGACACTGATGACAGTTTCCCAGGATTAGAAAGTCCATTGTAATTCTGCGCTGACGATATCGATTTGTGATTCGATTGTTCCTTCAATGCTGTGTCCAAATCTATTTTCATTGTCTATACGACCATCTTTAATAAAAACGTGAGCATACGCAAGGTTAAATTTGAAATTGGAATTCAGTCGATAGCCAAGCCCTATAGCCAGCCAATAGCGGTCATTATCTGGAATCCGAAATGTTCTGGTGCGGGCATTACGCACCGGAGATTCATCGTATGAGAATCCGGTACGAATACTCCAGGCTGGATTAATATGGTAGGTTAGTCCGAGTGCTGCTCTTATGGTGTTTTTAAAATCAAGATTGAGTGTTGATGGTGGTTGGTCTGGATTGTCAAAATGAGTGGTTAAGCTGTCGAGTTTGTTCCATTGAGTCCAGGTAACATCTAACAGCATTGCCCATTGTTGGTTGGGCTCATAAATCGCTCCGATAGAGAGACTCGCTGGCATTGTTGATTCAGCCTTTGCAGAGGTGTTTATGAATGCTCCTGTTGCTGTTAGTGGTTGAGCAGAATCAGGCACTCGAAACGTGGCATCACCTTTCACACGATGGTCGATTTTAGAGCGGTAGGCAATTCCAAAACGAATATTGGGAACTGGTTTAAACAACACCCCAGCGTTATAACCCCAACTCCAACCATCTGCTTTTAACTCAAATTTTCCATCTGCCACTTGTGGGGAAAGACCAAGCTCTGAACATGTAGCCGTTCCCAACTGCCCAAAACAGATTGAACCAAAATCAAGGGCATTGGTTAATTCAACATCAATATATTGAGCACTAAAGCCGAATCCCAGCGAAACTTTATCGTTCAATGCATACGAAATAGCTGGGTTAATATCAACTGTTTGTAGTTGAGAATTGATTGCTTCATAGCGTCCTTGCCAATGTTTATTATATTTTGCTCCCAGACCGAAAGGAACTGTAATGCCTAATCCAAAACGAAACGGCCCCGCTAAGTCCGTTGCCAGGTAAAGATTCGGAATTACTGTAATGTTTCCTGCCTTACCTCCGCTGCCACCAGTCAAAGGGCGATTCAATAAATCAGATGAACCAGCAGTTTTAAATCTGATATTTGGTATGACTAAATGTCCCCCAGAGATAATTTCTGTTCCAGCATATTCTGATAAGGCTGCTGGATTATAGAAAATTGTACTGATATCTTCACCGCCTGCTGTGCCGCCAGCATAGGCATTGCCAAGACCGCTAACACTTTGTTCCAATACGGCAATACCAGCAGCTTTGATCTTATTCATGACTGTGACAAGAATCAGAAAAATCAGAATCTTATTGGTAAGACTACGGTTGGTTGTTTGATTAAACGTTTTTGAAGATAAACAGTCAATGTCATGGGCATCATTATTGAGTCGAGCCCGATTGATGTTGAAGAATAGAAGAAATCCAGTTGAAAATGTCATTGCGGTTTTTCACCTTGTTTTATACTCTTCGCACATGAAAATGTAGCATTTAGGGTGGGTGATTTTTTGTGGAGAGCAAGGCGGAAAATCTTGGCTGTAGTCATTCTACAGCAAGGGTTTCCAACGCAGCTAGCCGAACCCAGTTTATATACAAGCTGCGCGCGCCATGAATGCTATATTTTCATGTGCGGAGAGTATAATGCAAGCAATGATCTGTTGAAGAGCAGTCATATAAAATGTGATCACTGAATACGCGGTGAAAGATTGTTATCATGCAACAATTTGGTAACCATTTGTGTAGATATCGGCTTACTAAAATAGAATCCCTGAAAACCGTCACAACCCAGTGTATTTAAATAGTCACGCTGGAGTTCGCTTTCCACTCCTTCAGCGACTACCTCAAGATTAAGTCCGTGTCCCATGGCGATTATTGCAGGCACAAGCACTCCGTCAGTGGGTTCTAGATTGATGTCGCTGATAAAGGATCTGTCAATTTTTAGAATATCGACTGGAAACCGATTAAGATAGGACAGCGACGAATATCCGGAACCAAAATCGTCGATTGCCAACTTTACACCGATGGCTTTTAGAGCTCGCAAAATCATAATTGCGTGCTCTGCGTCTTTTAAAAAGATACTTTCAGTGATTTCCAATTCTAAAAGTTGCGGTTCCAATCCTGTTTTCTTCAACACGTTTGCAACTAACTCAACGATATTAGTACTTTGGATTTGACGAACAGAAAGATTGACAGCAATAGAGAGATTTCTATGTCCATTTTGGCACCATAATTGTGCTTGTGCGCAGGCCGTGTGTAGCACCCATTCTCCAATTTTCAAAATAGAACCGGTTTCTTCAGCAATATGGATAAATTCGGCTGGTAATAGCAATGTATCAGGGGAAATTCTCCAGCGTACCAGAGCTTCTACTCCAGCAATCTCAGAGCTGTTCATCTTCACGCGAGGTTGATAAAAAAGTTCCAATTCGTCTCGCTCAACAGCTTGATGCAATTTCTGTTCTAGCCTAAGTCGATGATTTGCTTCGACAGTCATTTCACTGGTGTAAAATTGAACGCTATCTTGCACAAGTTCTTTGGTTCGATACATTGCCGTATCAGCATGTTTCAAAAGGGTCTCCACATTTGTGCCGTCTCGTGGAAAAATAGTGATGCCGATACTGGTTTTAACAGAAATCTCTTGATTCTCAATCTTTGAAGGAATGGCCAGGCTTTCGACGATCTTTTGTGCAACCACCGTTGCCTGATCTTGATACATCAGATCTTCAAGAACCACTACAAATTCATCGCCACCAAGTCGAGCCACGGTATCCTGCTGGCGAATACACGCACGCAAACGTTCTGCTACAACGCGCAGCATTCGATCACCTGCAGCGTGACCAAGACTATCATTGATTTGTTTGAAATTGTCCAGATCCATGTACAATACAGCAACCAGGCAATTGGCTCGAATGGACTTGTCGATTGCGTGTCCAAGGCGATCGCATAACAAAGTGCGGTTCGGTAACCCTGTCAATCCATCATGGCTGGCTTGATAAGCTAGCTCTCGACTATGTTGACTTGCTTGAGTAACGTCGCGAATGATAGCAACCGCACCGAGGATGCTTCCTGTACGATCTTTCAACGGTGTGGCGACTTCTTCAATGATCTTTTTCGCGCCGCTCCTGGTTATAAGCAAACTGTTTTTTTTTGATCGAGCGGTGTTTTTCAGACACTCGTATATTGCAGTCTGCATGGATTTACCAGTGGTTTCATCAAGATGGGAAAAAACCTGTTCAACCTTTTTACCCTTGGCTTTTAAATTTAACCATCCACTCATATTTTCCGCAGCTGGATTCAAATATTCTATTGACCCTGCAGCAGTGGTGATAATCACTCCGTCAGCCATCGCAGAAAAAGTAATTTGTAACCGTTCTTTTTCTAGGTAAAGTGCTTCTTCTGCTCTTTGTCGCTCATTAATTTCTTTGACCAGCTCGCTGTTATCAAAACGTAACCTTAAGGATGTGACGATGCTTCGATTCATGCCTCGCGCTGAAAGTGATAACCCCAATAGATAAAATAAAATCATCATTGCCATTGGTGTCGAAAGCGCTGTAGATTGCCAAAATATTTGCATGATTAGTGGTAGGGACGTCGGCAATACAAATAGCAGAAAAGCCAACATGCTAGCAGATAAAACTGACATAGCACCTGCAGTCATCCCCGCTAAGACAAAAACTACAAACAGTTGATGTCCGGGTTGATCATTCGGAAACAAATAGATAGCAGCACTGCCCCAAACACATCCTGATAATGCTGTTCCGGCAAGATAAGTCCAGTACCAATAGGCAATTGAAAGGTCACTGGATTGTTTCTTTCGATACGAATACAGTAGAATTGTTCTAGCCAAGGTCACCAATAGTAAGATTGCAAACCAAGTGAGTAAGACCTGATTCGAAATCACTGAACGTTGTAAAAAAGCCAGAATAGAACCATTCAAGACTGAAAAAATAAAACTAAGCAGTCCATGATTGTATAAAAGTGCCACCTGTGCGGTGTAAATCTGTAAATCTATGCTGGGATCAGAATCACTCGATCGCATATTGAATCCACAATAATGTGCTTATTTATTATAGTGTTTGAATCGATAGTATACTCTTCGCGCTTCGCGCATGAGAATTTATATTGAGTGTGCCAGGTGCTGTGTAGAGTGTCAGATGGATAACCATTACGGTAGTTATTCTAACAATGTTTTTATTTGCAAGAAGGTACGTAGACTCAAATGTTAAATTCTCATATATGCAGAGTATATCAGTAGATATTGGTAGGCAACGACAATTAACACTTATAATCGATATTAAAATGGGACAAAATATGTAGCTGGGCAGAGGTGCTTAGTTTTTCTGTCATGTTAATTTCTTGGAAAAGGCTATGAAATACACTCAATTAGGCAATAGCGGGATCAAGGTTAGCAGTATTTGTCTGGGTACGATGACTTTCGGTGAACAAAATACGCAAACCGAAGCACATGCGCAGATGGATTATGCGCTTGAACATGGGGTCAATTTCTTTGATACAGCTGAAATGTATTCTATCCCACCAAAAGCCGAGACACAGGGACTGACCGAAAACTATATTGGTAACTGGTTGAATAGTCGTAATAACAGGGACAAGCTGGTGCTTGCAACTAAAGTTGCCGGGCCAGCTGACTGGATGTCTCATTTACGTAGTGGGCCGCGTTTAAATACTCGGCATATTCGAGATGCTTTGCATGACAGTCTGCGTCGTCTTCAAACAGATTATATTGATCTCTATCAAGTGCATTGGCCAGAGCGCCAAACTAATTTTTTTGGGCAATTAGGCTATCAGCATCAACCTGAACAAGATGGTATTGCTATCGACGAAACATTGGATATTCTGAACCGTTTGATGGATGAAGGTAAAGTGCGAAGTATCGGTGTTTCAAATGAAACGCCTTGGGGTGTGATGCGTTATCTTGAGCTTGCAGAACACAAAGGTTGGTCACGCATTGTCAGCATTCAAAATCCCTATAATCTATTGAATCGCTCGTTTGAAGTAGGACTTTCAGAAATTTCCCATCGTGAAAATGTGGGTTTGTTGGCGTATTCACCACTGGCGTTTGGCGTACTGACTGGCAAGTATCTTGACGGTGCAAGACCACCAGCTGCACGATTGACCTTATTTGAAGGTTATAACCGTTACAGCAAACCGCCTGTGGAATCAGTGATTTGCCAATATGTCACGCTTGCTCAACAACATCAGTTAAATCCTGCGCAAATGGCATTGGCTTATGTGACTTCTCGTCCCTTTGTAACCACTAATATTATTGGCGCAACCAACCTCTGTCAGCTAAAAGAAAATATCGATAGTATTGATCTTCAACTTAATAACGATGTGATAGAAGGCATCGAAGCAATTCACTCGGCTTGCCCAAATATTGCACCTTGATGTTTATTCACAATAGACTGCCAGAAAAAAAGTATATTCTTATTTTACATCTATGATTGAATCAATCAATATCGAAAGTGCAGCCATCGAATCTGGTTTGTATCTGGTCTCAACACCCATAGGCAATCTTGCTGACATTACATTTCGTGCGATTGATATCTTAAAATCTGTTGATCTCATTGCAGCAGAGGATACACGTCATAGTCATCGCTTGTTATCTCATTACGCAATCAATACAACCTGCATCGCTTTTCACGATCATAATGAAGACGCGGTTACTCTGCGTTTACTGAGTGACCTGGAGCAAGGACGATCAATTGCTGTCATCTCTGATGCGGGTACACCGCTAATTCGTGACCCTGGTTATAAATTGGTGCGTGAAGCACGTAGGCTGCATTTTCCTGTTATCCCTGTACCAGGTTGTTGTGCTGCAATTGCCGCTTTGTCGGCATCGGGATTACCGACTGATCGCTTTGTATTTGTTGGTTATCCACCACGAACCCAATCTGCACGACTGAGCTTTTTTCAGCAATTGTTAAGCGAAACAGGCACTTTGATTTTGTATGAATCCAGTCACCGGGTGCGAAGCTGTCTGAATGATCTTGCCAGTGTCTATCCTGCTACGCGAATGGTTGTGGTTGCAAGAGAACTGACCAAACGTTATGAATCAATTCAAGGTGTCACGCTTGGTGATATTGAATCGTTATTCGAACAAAATGCTTATGCAGAAAAAGGAGAGTTCGTGATTGTTGTGCAAGGTGAGGGTGCACAACCTGTAGAACAAGTACTTGATCATCAAACTCAACAAACCTTGAAAATATTGATGACCGAATGCTCGTTAAAGACTGCCGTGGATCTGGCTACGCAAATAACCGGGGTACGTAAAAAACTGCTTTATCAGGCGGCACTGGAATTGCGAGCCCAGCTTTAACCGGAAACAATCATGTTGAGCTGGACTATCTTCCTGAATACTGTTGGTGGCTAAATGAAGGCAACGACAGGAACGTGCATGGAAAAACTTGAACGATGATGGCGCAGGAGTAAAATGACCAGCCAGCCAGCCAGCCAGCCAGCCAGCCAGCCAGCAAGTTCAAGTTATTTCATGCACATTTCTAAGGAGCGAGGATTTATTAACTTTCGGTAGCTTGAGCAGGACAGTCTGGAAAACTATAAAACCCCGCATGATATTTTGAATTGCACTTATGAGTTAAATCCACGTTTAAATATCCAACATGCCTTTGCTAACAATAAACTCCTCTACCGTACCCAACCCTTCTCCGGTTTTTAAATTAGTAAAGACGAATGCGCCATCACAACGCATTTTTTTAGCATCCCTGTCCATTATTTCAAGCGATGCGCCTACATAGGGCGCTAGGTCAATTTTATTGATGATCAGCAAATCAGAGCGGGTGATACCGGGGCCACCTTTGCGTGGAATTTTGTCTCCAGCTGATACGTCGATCACATAAATGGTTAAATCAGCAAGTTCTGGGCTGAACGTTGCGCTTAAATTGTCGCCGCCGCTTTCTACCAGGATAAAATTCAGATTATCGAAACGCTCACACAGATCATCCACTGCTGCCAGATTCATTGATGCATCTTCACGTATTGCGGTATGTGGACAGCCGCCTGTTTCCACTCCGATAATACGTTCTTCTGGTAGTGCTTGGCTGTTGATTAGAAATTGTTGATCTTCACGGGTGTATATGTCGTTGGTGACTACGCCTATTTGGTAAGCTTTGCGCATGCGTTTACACAGCGCATCCACCAGGGCGGTTTTGCCGGAACCAACCGGGCCACCGATACCAATTCTTAGCACCTGTTTTTCAGTCATTTAAAATTCCTTATGAACGAAATAATCTGGAATACTGCATTTCATGGCGACTACCAGCCAAGGCAAGACCAAACACACTGCCGCCAATTTCGTGGTCATTTAACTGCAAGCCTATTTCCAGTTGTGCTGGAATTTTCGTGGCTAAATCGTGTAACAAACGCTGTCCTGCAACTTGACCTAACGGTACAAGTTTAACCGCACATAACACTTGATTTTCCAGCCAACTCCATAGATAACCTGCCAGAGCTTCTCGCTTTGGTATCTGCCAATTGACTGCTGCCAGACTATACATCGTTGCCAGTGTTGTTTCAGGGTTACGCTTCCATGGAAGGGCGGCTTGCAAATCCATATCTGCCAGCAATCTTGCCAACGCCTGTCCCGTCTGGTTGTCTTCTGCTCTTAGCTCAGATGTTTCTCGGCATGCCAGTAACGTTGTACTCCACTGTTCAACTGCCTCTACATCATCTTGAATCCAGGCATCATACAAACGTGCTGCGAGTGGCAAATCGACTCGAATCAGACAGTTTTCCATCAATCCTGCTATCCATTCGCTGGCTTGTTGTGCATTGGTTATCCATGTGTCTTCAACTGCTGACTCAAGACCTTGCGAATAACTGTACATACCAATTGGCAAGCCTGGACTAATCAATTGCAGTAAGCGCAACAAGGCAAGATCAGTCATGACTGTGATAAGCACCTGCTTCTGGATCGAACGGCAACATTTGGTGATCGACAATCAATCCTAAGCCTTCAAGCATATGATCCAGAACATGATCGTTTAGATAGCGCAGTTCTCCCGTTAATATCTGTAATGGCACATGACGATTGCCTAAGTGGTAACAGGCGCGGGCGAATTGTAGCGAGTCGTCGTTGCGCATGACAGACACCAGTTCTGGTGCAGCTTTGACTAAAACGCTAAATACATTTGGGCCGGTGATGACCATGCCTGAACGCAGTATTTGGCCACGAGATAAAAATAACCCAACATCTCGACCATTGTCAGTTTTAGCTGAGAAACGACTTTTTTGCCTAGAGTCGAATGGCAAGGTTAATATGTCGTCGGCTCTGCTTCCAGGAGGAGCTAGTTCTGTTAGTTTGAGCATCATTAGAATAGAAAATAACGTTGCGCCATAGGCAGGATTTCGGCTGGTTCGCACGTCAATAACTCGCCATCGGCACGGACTGTATAGAGCTGCGGATCGACTTCAATTTCCGGTTGATAATGGTTATGAATTAAATCTTTTTTACCGATAGTCCGCGTACCGGAAGTGATACCAATAATTGAACGCAACGCTAATCGTGCAGGCAGATTATCTTCGCTAGCGGCTTTTGATAAAAACAGCATTGAAGTGGCGTGACAAGCACTTCCAAACGCACCGAACATAGGTCGGTAATGCACTGGTTGTGGTGTAGGAATAGAGGCATTGGGATCGCCCATTGGAGCTGCAGCAATCATTCCACCTTTTAAAATAAGGCTGGGTTTTACGCCAAAAAATGCTGGATCCCATAACACTAGATCTGCCAGTTTACCTGCTTCCACTGACCCTACTTCATGGGCAAGACCATGACTGATGGCTGGATTAATGGTGTATTTGGCAATATAGCGTTTGATACGGAAATTGTCATTGCGACTGCTGTCTTCCGGTAAACTACCGCGTTGTTGCTTCATTTTATGAGCAGTTTGCCAAGTGCGGATAATCACTTCACCCACCCGTCCCATAGCTTGAGAATCGGATGCAATCATTGAAAATGCACCTAGATCGTGCAAGATATCTTCCGCTGCGATGGTTTCACGGCGAATTCGCGATTCTGCAAACGCCACATCTTCGGCAATGCCTGGATCGAGATGATGGCACACCATCAACATATCCAGATGTTCATCAACAGTATTGACTGTATAAGGTCGGGTAGGATTGGTTGACGACGGCAATACGTTGGGCTCGCCGCAAGCCTTGATAATATCCGGCGCATGGCCACCGCCAGCACCTTCTGTGTGATAGGTGTGGATGGTACGGCCTTTCAATGCTGCTAGTGTATCTTCAACAAAACCAGATTCGTTTAAAGTATCGGTATGAATTGCCACTTGCACATCGAAACGTTCGGCAACGGACAGACAATTATCAATCGATGCTGGTGTTGTTCCCCAATCTTCGTGCAGCTTCAGACCCATTGCACCAGCCCTGACTTGTTCTTCCAGCGATTCCGGCAAGCTGGCATTGCCTTTGCCCATCAAGCCGAAATTCATTGGAAATGTATCCAGCGATTGCAACATGCGATGCAGATTCCACGGCCCTGGTGTGCAAGTGGTCGCATTGGTTCCGGTTGCAGGACCAGTGCCGCCGCCGAGCATGGTGGTAATTCCAGACATCAAAGCTTCTTCGATTTGCTGCGGACAAATAAAATGAATATGCGCGTCGATGCCGCCTGCGGTTAAAATCTTGCCTTCCCCAGCAATAATTTCGGTACCGGGACCGATGATAATATTTACGCCATGTTGGGTATCGGGGTTTCCGGCTTTGCCAACGGCTGCAATGCGTCCACCTTTGATGCCTACATCGGCTTTAATAATTCCCCAGTAGTCGATGATTAACGCATTGGTAATCACCACATCCATCGCAGTACGCGAATCGATTTGGCTTTGACCCATGCCATCACGAATCACCTTGCCGCCACCAAACTTGACCTCATCGCCATAAACTGTGCGATCTTCTTCCACCTCCAAAAACAGTTCGGTATCAGCTAATCGTACTCGATCACCAACGGTTGGCCCAAACATTTCGGCATAGGCTTGGCGGCTGATTTTACTCATGTCTGATCCTCCAGCTTACCCATGATTTGCTGACGAAAACCGTAGACCTCACGATTTCCCGCATAAGCTACCAAGCGAATTTCGCGCTCTTGACCTGGCTCAAAACGGATTGCTGTACCAGCTGGAATATCAGGACGAAAGCCCCGTGTTTTTGCTCTGTCGAATATCAGTGCAGGATTAGTCTCATAGAAATGATAATGCGAGCCAACTTGTATTGGACGATCGCCACTGTTGGCAACGGTGATGCGAATTGAAGTGCGTCCAACATTCAGTTCAATGTCGCCTTCTTCAATCAGCATTTCGCCCGGAATGATAGAATTGGGAATAATAGCATTGGTGTTCATGGCGACTCCTATTCGATTGGGTTATGAACAGTAACCAGCTTGGTACCATCTGAAAACGTGGCTTCCACTTGTACATCGGGCAACATTTCGGCAATACCATCCATCACATCGTCTCGATTCAATAAGGTGCGACCATATTCCATCAAAGCGGCGACTGTTTCACCATCCCGAGCACCTTCCATGATTGCTGCAGAAATATAGGCAATGGCTTCCGGGTGATTTAATTTAACACCGCGAGCTTTGCGCCTTTCTGCCAGTAATGCAGCAGTAAAAATTAATAATTTATCTTTTTCACGCGGGGTTAGTTGCATAAATCACCTTTTTTTCAGGTTGCCCAAATTCGTGGCGCATAATTTGCGCGTTGTACGATGTCACTACGAAGTAACGCTCGCACGCTTTCAAAAAAATTACGCACTGGTTCAGTGGTATTGTCACTGGCACGGCAGATTAACAAATCATCAATTAAAGTAACGCCGCGTCCAGGTTGATCGCCAATTAGCTCTCGGACTGTTTGCAGATTTTCAGTTGATGCGGAACAAGCAAACAAGGTGCCGCAGGTTGAACGTCCATTCAGCCCCCAACGTGCAGTAAATGCCTCCGCATCCAGGCGCATTGTTTCCAAATAAATTGGTTTTTGGTTGCGAAAAATTCGCCAATTCAACAACGCTTCACCACATTCAAAACCTTCATCAGCAGCGGGTCTCCCCAATGCTATAATTTCCCAGCCGATAAAACGTGCGTTAGTCGCCAGCTCGATATTGACATGTGATTGCAGGCGCGCACCTTCGTAAATAATGGTTTCCTGAGGCAACCATTCCAGCGCAGCGTCTTGTTCAATTTTTAGGCAAACACTTTGATACGCATGTTTATCGGTACTGCGATAAAATTTTCCAGCAGCTGGAGTGGTAATCAACACTTCGGTTTTAGTCGCTGCATGCACATCAATATTTAATTGATCGCCTCCTACTATGCCGCCTGGTGGATGTAAAATATACACATGACAAATTCCACCTTCTGGATAAAAAGGACGTTGAACAGTTAACGGACCTTTATGTCTGCGTTGTGTTAGCAACGTTTTTACGCTGCTGCGAGTAAATCCCAGATGTAGCTCTGCTTTCCAGCCTTGATTGACTTCAGTCTCGGCAATTGTATTCTTATTAATTTCGGCAGTATTTAATGGTGAATACATCGCGTTAGTTCTGACTTGCCATCATAAATGGAAACCACACTGGAACATCTTGTAGGGTGCATTCCATGCACCAAAAACAGCCGTAGTGCTACAGCACTTGGTGCATAGAATCACCCTACATTAGGAATGGGAATTACATAAAATGTACAGGTTATTTAATTTCCATTGCTTAGTAATCTGACAAATGTAGAATTAGGCTCCTGCCAACAACACTACACCTGCCAACGTACAAATCAAGCCGACACTGGTTTGTAATGTTTTCAGTATCACCGAGCCCGATAATCCTGCAATTATCCCTGTAGCATGTAGAACCGCAGTTGCTGTTAAAAACCCTAAAGCATAGCTTGCAGCATTGCTATCAGTGCCAATTTCGGCAGCATGCACATAGCCATGTGCGAGTGCAAATATGACAACCAGGGCAACCGATAAATGTATTGACATGTGCTGATTCACTAACAAAACAAGTCCTAATGCAAACACCGATAATGCAACCCAAATTTCAACACCATTAAGCATCAAACCTGAAAACTGCAGCATTGCTCCTGCTAACATGCCTGTCATAAACACAGTTGGCAGCAACCACACACTACGTCCACCCAACACAACTGCCCATACACCGATGGCTGTCATTACCAGTAGATGATCGACACCGATCCAGGGATGCATAAATCCATCGCTAAAACCATGCATTATCCCGCCTCCAGTATGCGCATGAGCGGCAAAGGAAAGGGTTGCCAATATAAGAATACTGATTTGTTGTTTGCTCATTGTTACCTCTCTCAATAATCTATGTAATGACTCAGCGCAATCAGTAACTGCTCAGATTGCCCTCTAGTTTGTTCAAGAGCAAGGCGAAAGCGCGGAGTTTACAGGTGTAAATGAGCACTTTCCAGACAGCGATTGGACAAAATAGATGGCAAGCTGAGTAGTTACGAATCTATACAGTCAGATATTGCTTTACCATGTTTTCAGTCAGTTCGGAGATTGCGCCATTGGCTACACTGCGGCCACGATCCAGAATACAAAACTGGTTTGCCACTTTACGTGCAAACGGTAGTTTTTGTTCGACCAGTAACACAGTAACTCCCAACTCCTGATTAATTCTGCCAATCGCATCGTGAATTTCAGCTTTGGTCTCAGTGGTAATGGGCGTAGCAATGCCTTTGGCTCGATTTAAACGCATAATCACATCGCCTATTTCACTGACGATATTTGGTTGTATACCTTCGGTTGGCTCATCCAGAATCAATAATTTCGGATTTAGAACCAGAGCACGCCCAATGGCAAGTTGCTGCTGTTGACCACCAGACAAATCTCCACCACGACGTTTGAGCATTTGTTTGAGCACCGGAAAAATCTCGTACACGTGATCCGGTACTTTTTTAATGCCGAGTTTACGCACGGCGCGCAATCCGGTT
>JAZGEP010000131.1:0-9484 GCA_036478815.1 Methylococcales bacterium | reverse complement strand
TTGGTGATTATGATTTTGTAGAAAACGAATAAGCACTTTCAACGCAGCTGTTGGATAAAATAGAGAGCAAGCTGAGTAGTTACGACGCTATAAGCTATAGTTTTAGCTGATTCCCAGATATACTTCTGTATTTATTACACGTCACCAATACTAACCTATAATGCCAAGTTCCAGCGACAATCATGCGCCTTCGCGCGCAACCCCAGAAACTCACAAGCGCAGCCAAAGCAAGCTGGCGCGTATCCCCATCAAAGTTGAACCTACCACAACCCAACTGCGCAAACCCAGCTGGATACGCTCTCAACTACCAACAGGCTCTAAAGTTTCAGCTGTCAGAGACATTTTACGTAAACATAAGCTACATAGTGTTTGTGAAGAAGCTGCTTGTCCTAATCTTGGAGAATGTTTTAGTCAAGGCACAGCAACCTTTATGATTTTAGGTGATTTATGTACTCGACGTTGCCCTTTTTGTGATGTTGCACATGGACGGCCACAACCACCCGATCCACAAGAACCTGAACATCTTGCGACTGTCATTAGCGAACTAAACCTTCGACACGTAGTGATTACTTCGGTGAATCGGGATGATTTACGCGATGCGGGGGCAAAACATTTTGCTGATTGTATTCAGCAAATTCGCTTAAGAAATACTGAGATTCGTATCGAAATTCTAGTGCCTGATTTTCGAAAGCGTGTTGATGTGGCACTACAGTGTTTTGAACACTATCCACCTGATATTTTTAATCATAATCTTGAAACCGTCCCCAGGCTTTATGCTCAATGCCGGCCAGGTGCAGATTATCAGCAATCACTGGATTTGCTGGAGGTTTTCAAATCCAGACATCCACAAGTCTTATCTAAATCAGGTTTAATGCTGGGCCTGGGAGAAACCATTGATGAAGTTAAGGCGGTGATTAGCGATTTGAAACAACATCATTGTGACATGTTAACGCTTGGTCAATACCTGCAACCAAGCCTTCACCATTTACCTGTTAAACGCTATCTCACGCCAGAGGAATTTGAGCAACTAGCCGATTTTGCACGAAATGCTGGTTTTAAATATGTTGCTAGTGGCCCTATGGTTCGATCATCTTATTTCGCAGAACACCAAGTGTTCCAGCAAGCTGAATCTTCAAGTATCGAATGCTAAAAGGCAGTCCGCATTTCTCACAGCTTCTTAAATTCGCAAAAGCACTTCTCTCCTGGCATTGGTACTTGCAATGTTAGTGATGGTGTCCGCCTGGGCCATGGACATGTCCATGCTCCAGCTCTTCAGCACTCGCTTCGCGTACATCTACAACTTCTACCTCAAAATGTAAATTCTTACCCGCCAACGGATGATTGTGATCAACAACTACAACATCGCCATCAATACTATCAACCGTTGCAATCGAAACATTTCCATCTGAAGCTTGCGCCTCAAACTGCATACCTGGTTTGATATCTACATCTTGGGGAAACATTGTTTGTGGAACACGTTGAATTTTTTCCAGCGTACGTTCACCATATGCGTCTACTGCCATGATTGAAACATTCAACTGATCGCCTGCTTGTTTGCCTTCTACAGCATTCTCCAGGCCTGGAATAATTTGTCCAGTACCAACCAGATAGGCAAAATTACCCGAATCGGATTGATCCAACACATTGTCTTCGTCATCTTTCAAAACATAGTTTAATGATGCAACTGTATTTTTTTTAATTTGCATAAAAGCTCCTTTATTACCAAATGAGGATTTGAATATTCTTCTGTTGTATTCCTGTCGCTCATTCTGAGTCAACAGCTTCCCGTTACGATTTGATGCGCGCTACTGACAATAGATTTAGAACGATGAACCCCTGCAGATTTGGTGAAGATCAAGCAATAACAAACACTATGTTAGTACTGAGCTATCGACTCCAGTTTGCTAGGAGACGTCATCAATCTTGAGAACAAGGAAGAGATAAACTAAATGATCGAAGGGCAAAAAGATATTACAAATGCCGCCACCCAATAATAAAAAGAGCAGCGGCACAAGAGATTTTGAACGATGTTATGCGATTTTTGTTCTTACCGAGCATTTTCACTAAATACGAAAAGCTGAAAGTAGGAACAAGCTAAATATCGCAAACATCAACAATCCTTCTACAGATTGTTTTTTCGCCTTAAGAATTAAGGCTCTGGGGTTCTTCTTAAAGGTTGTGCTGGGATATTTCCTGAACTTTTTTCAACCCGGCAATTCCTTCTTCAATATATCCTGCTGCCGCGTCAAGGTTATCGCCATCTCTTGCCTTACCGTCTTTCATTCTTTTAGCCATTTGATAAGCTTTTCTGATTTTACCGCGAGGCTTTTGAAGCTTGCGATCCCATGTACTGCTGTTTATTGAGGACATAATGTCCAGGGATTTATAAGTTGCATCCTTGGTTTCATTGACATTACCCGCTTTTGCCGATGCCACTCCCTCTTGAGCGACTTTTATGCCATCAGCCAACATTTCTTCGTTTCCGGCAAGGCTTGATGTTCCTGGTCCAGCAGCAATCGCGAAATTTGCACTCAATACGCTAACCATAGCAACGATGAGTATTAATAAAATTTTATTTTTCATGTAAATAACTTCTCCGAAATTAATTTAATTGATGGAGCAATCCTAATTTAACATACAAGCCCACTGTTACTCCGAGCAGTCGGTTGCAGCATCTATCTCAAACCAAGATCATTTAAAAATCGAAGTTGATGATAAAGAAACCGCTATTAGGTATGACGCAATGGATTCTATAGTGTTTTACTTGGATTTTCAAATTACTATCCATTTTTCCCCATTTGTTGTTACAACCCAAGCAAATTGTAAGCAGAGATTTACGACTGTCTGATCCCCAAAAAGAATCTACAAAATACTGGATAGCGTTGCAACATCTATTTCCTGCATCAAGTCACGGAGTATATCAAAACCTTCCTTTCTATATTATGAACAACTAACCCGCATTTCTCACCAGATGATGAGAAATGCGGGTTAACAGCCAGCGTCAGATTGAGATGCTTCATCGCCCTGTTCTGTAGTCGAACCCCATTGCTCACGTAGTTGCTTGCGATGCTGGGCAAGCCAATACAGTCCAACCAGTGGTATACCAGATGCAATTTTCCCGTCATCCAGTAACGTCATTGCTTCATCAAAACTGACCGTAAATACACGAATATCTTCATCTTCAGAGCGCAAACCATGAATTCCACCAACATTTGAACTATCAACCCGTGCACAAAACAGATGAATACGTTCAGATGATCCACCTGGTGTTGTATAAAATACGTGCGCGGGAATTAAGTCGAGCACTTGGCAACCTGATTCTTCCTGTGTTTCGCGGATGACAACTTGTTCTGGTGTTTCACCTGGCTCAATCGCACCAGCGACAATTTCCAGCAACCAGGGGGTGTCGTCATATTGCATAGCACCTACCCTGAACTGTTCAATGAGTACAAGCTGATCACGAATCGCGTCATACAGCACCGCTGCTACACACTCACCACGTTGAAACAATTCTCTTTCTAACGGTTGACTCCAGCCACCTTCAAACAAGGTATGGCGTACTTGCATGGTATCAACTCGAAAAAACCCCTGAAAGCCAACTTCCTTGCTGAGCAATTCATATTGTTTATCCACTATTCTGCTCCAATATATGCAATACGGTAAATCACACCACGTTGATCATCTGATACCAGTAAACTGCCATCGCGTAATTCCAGAATATCAACTGGTCGTCCCAAAACCTCGCCATCAGCTTGCAGCCAGCCTTCGGCAAAAATCGTTTCAGCCACTGGCTTACCGTTTTTAAATTGAACCATAGTCACACGATATCCGTGAGGTATCGAGCGGTTCCAGGAACCATGCTGGGCGACAAATAATTGTTCGCGATACTTGGTCGGAAAAGATTTTCCTCGATAAAAATACATCCCTAATGGTGCAATATGGGCGGGATATTTCCAGACCGGCGGGACATAATTCTCACAGGGTTTTCTTTTTCCATACTTGAAATCTGCAATCGTGTCACCGTGACAATAGGGAAAACCAAAATGCAATCCACTTACTGGTGCATGATTCAGTTCATCCGGTGGAATATCATCACCGAGCATATCCCTGCCATTTTCATTAAAGTACAACTCAGAAGTTTGCGGATGCCAATCCATACCAACACTGTTTCTGACACCACGGGCGATAATTTCTTGCTCACCACCATCAGCATTCATACGGATAATGGTGGCGAAGATGGGATTTGGTTTTTTACACACATTACAGGGTGCACCAATCGCCATATACAATTTTCCATCTGGGCCAGCTTTAAGATAACGCCAGCCATGATGCGTTTCATTCGGCATATCACTTAGCAAAACCTCAGGTTTAGGCATGTCTGCCAAATTTTGAGAAGGATTTTTCCATCTCAGCAGTTGTTTTAACGCACCCACGTAGAGCGCACCTTTAAGCACAGTGACGCCATTTGGCATCCCCAGTCCTTCAGCAATCACAAACTGCTGATCAGCAACACCGTCATTATCAGTATCACGCAAGGCATAGACTTTTCCAGCCTTGATACTACCGACATAAATTACACCATCATCACCCAGTGCCATCGAACGGGCATTGTCTACATTATCAGCGAAAAGACTGATTCGAAATCCTTCTGGCACTGAAATGTGTTTTAACCAGTCTGGTTGAGACTGGTCAATGGCAATTGCTGGAAAATGGACAGTTAGCAATAGGCAAACAATCAAAAATCGTCGATGTATTTTCATATCTAATCACTCATGGTAAGGAACATGCACGGAATAACTTCGACACCTGGTGTAGGCTTTTTTTGTCAAATCACTGTTTGTCTTCAAAGCGCAGAAATAGGCGCATAGTGAGCGATGTAACTGATTCTGCAACGCAGAATACGGACAAAAAGACAAGACAGTTGTCGAAGTTATTTCGTGTACGTTCCTAAGTTAACAATAATATAACGTAACTACTCAGCGTGTCCGTAACTACTCAGATTGCCTTCTATTTTGTTCAAGAGCAAGGCGAAAGCGCGGAGTTTACAGGTGTAAATGAGCACTTTCAACGCGGCTATTGGACAAAATAGAAGGTAAGCTGAGTAGTTACAATATAACTATCCATTGATTGGGGGCACTATGTCAGTGATGGTTCCACCATCGTGCTGAACTGGATAATAGTCCATTGAATTTGTTGCAGTCAATCCCCATATCATAAGCAAATCTAGCTAAAGGAGATAGACCATTATGACCCGTATCCTGTTATTTATGGCAACCAATGCCGCAATTCTTCTCGTAATCACTGTGTTATTTCGATTACTGGGACTCGAATCCATGCTCTACCAAAATGGAGTGGATCTGAATTTACCTGGATTATTGATGATGTCAGCCGTCATTGGCATGACCGGTTCTATTATCTCGCTGTTCATGTCAAAAACCATGGCAAAACGCAGCATGGGTGTTCAAATCATCGACCAACCGTCCAATTCAACTGAACGTTGGTTGCTTGACGTGGTTGCCAGACAAGCACAAAAAGCAGGCATTGGAATGCCCGAGGTTGGTATTTTCAACACACCAGAACCCAATGCTTTCGCCACTGGAGCAAGTAAAAATAACGCTTTGGTTGCAGTCAGTGCCGGGTTATTGAAAACCATGAGTCAAGATGAAGTTGAAGCCGTGGTCGGACATGAAATCAGCCATGTTGCAAATGGCGATATGGTGACATTAACCTTGATTCAAGGCATTGTTAATACCTTTGTTTACTTCTTGGCCAGCATCATTGGCCACATCGTGGATCGAGCTGTTTTCCGTTCAGAAAATGGACGTGGCATGGGTTACTTTATGACTCAAATGGTGGCTCAGATAGCGTTATCGTTTCTGGCTAGCATGATTGTCATGTGGTTCTCTCGCTGGCGTGAGTTTCATGCTGACAAAGGCGGAGCAAATCTGGCTGGTCGTGAGAAAATGATCAGTGCATTGCGAGCACTACAAGGCTCATCGACAGAAACTATTCCGGCTGAATTTCAAGCCTTTGCAATCAGTGCCGGAGGTGGATTATCCAAGCTATTTAGCAGTCATCCACCACTGGAAGAAAGAATTCGTGCATTGGAAAATCTGCGTGATTAATACTAAAATTGTGGCATTGCTAATTTTGAATAGTTATTGATTGTCAACTGGTTGATAAATAACCAATAAAAATTGCATGAACAATAGTTATTTAGCAATGCCCTAAAATAGAAGCCGTAGTGCGGGAAAGCTGATTTGAGTTAGCCATTATATTATTATTGGTTTCATTGTTTGAGGCGAATAGTTGCGCTATTTAACGAAAATATTGGCCCTAATACGATTGGGGTTAACCAATTTCAACTTTTTCGAAGTAGGCTTTCTATTCTTGGATAACCTCCTGGCTCGCATTTCTCACCAGCCTGTTGAGCCCTCGCTCTTTAAGATAGCTCGGAACACGCAACGATCTTGAATTCAACCCGCCTATCAATTGCGTCCCTACCATCATCAGTGCCCAGGCCTTTGATATTCTCTCTGAAACCCATACCGTAGGTTTCAGTTTTTTGTTTCATCGAGCGATAATAGGATTGCATATTACGCTGCACCGCATCTGCCCGCGCTTTGGATAAACGATTATTGTACTCGGCTGCGCCTGTGTGACTGCTATGCCCAATAATTTTCGCACACGAGTCATCAGCATTGAAAAATTTGCTAATCTGTCTTAACCAGATTCGATAGCGTGACCTCAATTTGTTGTCTAAAATAAAATCTGTAGAATTCACCCGAAACAACAACTTGACGCTCAAACTGTCATTCTCAACACTAATGCCGACCAACTTGCCAAAGGCATCTTCCGCCTCTTTGATGTTGTCTTCCTTCAAGTGTGCCTGATACAACCCGGCGTAGGTTTTCATCACTTGACCATCGTCACGCGTAGATGCCTCATTCAACATCAAAATTACCTGACGGTAATTTCCTTCTCCATAGGCAGTGGAAGCTTCAGCTAAAAGTGCGTTGGTTTCCAGGGAATTATAGTACTCTTCGTCTGCCGGAATCCCTGAAGCACTACGCGCTGTTTTAACCTTACTTTTGTGGCGCTTATCTGCCATGTACATCGGCGCTTCCTGGTATTCACGTAATGGCGTATAGTCCAGATCTCTGTCACTAATCCATGAAGCCGCGTTGGCAATAACCTTTCCAGTTTTCAGGTCGGTGACCGAGGCGAATACGTGATAGAACTTCGTGGCGTTTTTGCGATCAATTCGTTCCAGGGCAATGACACCATTAATCAGATAATCGGCGTATCGAATATTTTTCGTGTCCATTTTGCTTAACGAGAAGCTTCTAAAGTTTTCTTTTGCTTCAGCAAAAATGATTGTTTCAATCGCTTCACCTGCAGCAACGACTTCGCCAGTATCTTCATCGGTAAAATCATCCATTACAAGTTTCTGCACTTCTGCCGAAGAAGTGAGTAGACTTTTTATTTGCACCTCTCTTAGCAGATCGTTAGCAAGATTTCTAGCGGCAACATCAAAAGGAACCGGACGTGTTGCGCAGGAAGGCAAGCCCAATATGAGGAATGTTACAACCAACAATTTTAAACAATAGGTAAAGTCTATCATCGCGGAGAGTTTTCTTCGTTGAATAAGTCGGTTACCGACAGTGTGATGCAAGATGATTTTTTTCTTTTTGATTAAGGTCGTCGAAACCCATATCGCCAGAAAACGTTTCTTTCTCGCGAAGATCACTACAGTTTAAGGTCATTGGTTCACTACGCGACACTCTTTTCTGGAAGGCTTTTTGATGAATAACCTGGATTTCATTGAGCCCATCGAGTGCGGCGGTGTTTGTTGGGTCTTGCGATAAAACCCGCTTGTAACAGCTCTGGGCTTTTTGGTGATTTTTGTCGAATCGTCCGTTGCTAAAATGTGTTTGACACTCACGGAGAAGTTTGTCGACACCACTGGTTACTTTTTTATCCGCTCCACTCACTGTTGATGGGCTGCTGCCATGAAAAAAGTAGAAATCGCCTTCCAGGGAAGAAGATTCCCATGGAACTTGACGACCCTGAGTTTCCCTTTTAACATCAATACGAACCTGCTTAAAAACATCTTCTATTTGTTTTCCAGGTATCTCAATATGTCTAATCAAGTATTTGGTGTAAACACCGTTATCACCATCGCCATCATCCGCGACAGCTCCAGGAGCTGTCGCGTAAGCAATAAGCGTACCCGAGGGTGCAGAAGTAAAAGCCAGCCCCTGATTCAGGGTTCGTGAATTGCTGGTAAAAGGATTATTGCGGCATGCATCCAGAATGACCAGGTTCAGGCGATTCTTGGCTCCACCCATTTTGGATAGAACTGCTGCCAGGTCAACTGTTTCAATCTCAATATCACTTTCAAACTGTATTTTGGCGTCAACCGGGATTAAGTAATTGCGACCTTTCACTTGAACAGCATGTCCGGCATAATAAAACAGCCCTACATTGTAGGTAGACAGATCGCGTCCAAACTTCGCTATTGCACGTTTCATGGAAGTCTGCCCCAAATCTGCATATTGGGACACGCTAAAACCGGCTTTTTTTAAAACACGCGAAACTGCTTGAGCATCGTTCACAGGGTTTGCAAGCGAGCCGATTGAATAGTCAGAATTACCAATGACTAGCGCAATGCGTTTCTCATTGGGATAAGACAGGGCTTTTACTTGAAAAAAGAAGATCAGCAGGACAACAGTTAAAGTAGATAGTCTTAGCTTATTTCTCTGTCCGTGACCGACATTAACTTTCACAGTAAATATTATTATAATCAATAAATTGAGAAACTATAACGTAAATACTCGGCGAACCTACCTTTATAGTTGTTCTAAAACTAATGCTCCGTCAAGGTTATATTGACGGGTATAGTAAAGCCGATAAATGGTCATCTGCATCGTTGCACTCGTTTGGATTAGCCTGCTACGCAACTATTTTATAAGTGCTTCTGTGAGATCAAAAGGCAAGTCAAAATCGGGAAGTTATTAAATCTTCACTTCTTAGGAACGTGCATGGAATAACTTGAACAATTCACTTGTCTTTTTGCTCATCTTCGATGTTGCAAAAACAGTTACATAGCTCAATATGCGCCTGTTTTCGCGCCTGGAATATGAACAGTAATTTGACAACAATGGCCTACGTCAATTGCTCAAGTTATTCCATGCACGTTCCTAAGTCAATTTCGTAACAAGCTTTTCGTATGTAGCTTTCAAATCGTCACCGAGTGACCGTGCGCCTGCAATCAGTTCATAGGTGGTCTCTATTGCATCATCACTGATTTCATCAACTTTTTCTTTAAAAGCATTCCATGTTTCTTCAGCACTCTCCATCTCTTCTTTTGCTTCCATGCCACCTAGATGCAGTTTCAGGTTAAGCTCATCGCGTTGCTCTTTTAAGAATTCAGAAAATTCTTTAATTTCGTCTTCCATACTCATAATCACACCTTCTTATT
>JAZGEP010000130.1:0-6639 GCA_036478815.1 Methylococcales bacterium | reverse complement strand
CAGATTTTGGCCCATTTTTCCGATTAAATTCGTTCAATACAACAAGTATTCGCCTCATTTAATCGAAACAATGGACTCAAAACCGCTTTCCCTCGCTACGGCTTCTATTCTCGGACAGCCTCCTAGTAGTCTTTCAATGTGATATTGACGGATATAGAAAGCCGATAAATGGTCATCTGCATTGTTGCACTCGTTTGGATTAGCCTGCTAGTCCTGCTCTTGTGCGCCTAGCAGCTAACCACTTCTCAACTCCCTATTACTCGTCAATATCACATTGAAAGACTACTAGAACTAAGTTTCTACGCATAGAATACGCACAAAATTCCTGTCTCAAGATTCGAATATTATTAAATCCTCGCTCCTGAATCTAATTTTTGGTTATACAATGTTAGAAAATTCAAGCAACTTGCTCTACTAAGGAACTATCTTGCATAAGCAATCATTTGAACAATCCTGGCGTGACCGCTTTACCCGTTTTGCTAATCAATCAGAGGATGATGCCGGAATAGCCGGTTGGAGCACAACCGGTTTGGCAACACGCATCCGCCGCTTTTCAGAAATCTGGAATCGTTCAGATCATGAAAAACAGTGGCTGGATGCTGGTTGTGGTGCCGGGACCTACTCAGCATTGCTTGATGCCAGTGGAGCCGAGGTGATAGCGTTTGATTATTCGCTGATTGCTCTGCAAAAAGGCAAACAACGCTACCCGAAAACCATACAATGGGGTGCAGCTGATATTACCCATCTACCCTTACTATCGCATAGTATTGATGGGGCTTTGTGTTTTGGCGTTACCCAGGCCTTATCATCATCTCAACCGGCAATTGAGGAATTAATGCGCGTTGTTAAACCAGGGGGTCAGATTTGGATTGATGGCTTGAATAGTTGGTGTTTGCCACACCTTTGGGAACAAATGCGACGCAAATTACATGGACTCGAGCCACATCTACGCTATGAATCACCCTGGAAATTACGCAGTATTGCTAACCAACTAGGTCTAGAGCAAGTGACATTGCATTGGCTGGCAATTGCACCCTCCAGACTTGCTCGATTTCAGTGGATATTGGATAGTGTAATCATCACCCAACTATTTTACTACTTACCAGTTGTTGGCGCATTACTCAGTCACTCAATGGTCATTCAGGCACACAATGCACAGGTGACCCAGCAATCAAACAATACCCATTCATGAGCAAAATTTCGTTTATCAATTCTATCAAACCATTTTGTTTACTAACAATTTGGTGCATGGGTCTGTTATTTACAAACGTGTCTCAGAGTGCTGAGAAACAGCAACCAACCGATAAACCCAAAGCCTCCAGCAGGTCATCAGCAGGCAAGCTGGGCTGGAAATGTGAGGCTAATGAAGGTGACGAATCGTGGGATTGCAAACGCTCTGGCCCAATTTCTGAACGACTTGCAATTTCTGAAAAAGAGAAGAAAAAACAACAAGAAGCCACTATTTCCTCAGAAGATGAAAAACGCTTTCAGCATTTGCTGAGACAACTAGATGTCAATCCATGGGCAGGTTGCCAATCAATTGCAACTCGCGCCAAACCACTCGTGCAAACCCTACCCAGAGATCAGGCCCAATTTGATATTGATGCCGATTTTGCTGAAACTCAGGAACGTGAAATCACTACTTTTATCGGCAATGTTGATATTACCAGAGCTGACCAGCACATCAAGTCTCACTTTGCCACCTATGATGCCATCGCTGAAACCGTATTGGCACGCGATGATGTGTTCTATAAGGATAATGGAATGGCATTGCTTAGCGACACGTTATTTATGAATCTACAGAACGATACTGGCAAATTGCGTAATGCTATCTTTATCGTGGGTAGTGTGCCTGCTCGTGCACAAGCCCGAAACGCTTATTTTGAAAGCATGAGCCTGTCCCGTTATGAAGATGCAGCCTATACCACTTGCCCTCCAGGAAACCAGGACTGGGTGGTTCATGCTGAACGTTTACAACTCGATCGAGAACAAGGCTGGGGGATTGCCCACAACGCTTGGCTTAAGTTTAAAGACATCCCCTTTATCTACACGCCTTATATGTCATTTCCACTCGATGATCGGCGTAAATCGGGTTTACTCGCGATTTCTTTCGACAGCTCCCAGGAATCTGGTTTTGGCTTAACTGTGCCTTATTACTGGAACATTGCCCCCAATTTCGATGCCACCATTGCCCCGCGTATTTTATCTGGTCGTGGTTTCATGCTAGGTGGCGAGTTTCGTTATCTGATCAACAAATCTGCTGGTGAAATTGCTGCTGAAATACTCACTTATGATACCCAGAAAAAAGAGCTGCGCGGGCAAGTCTCAGTATTACACAATACAGTGTTCACTCCGCAATTAAGAGCACATATTGACGCCCACTTTGTCTCTGATAACGATTATCTGGAGCAACTGGGTAATACCTTGGGGATTACCAATGATCGTCATATTCACAGTCAGGCACGATTGGATTATACGACCGATGACTTTTCACTGCTCACCAGGGTTGATAACTATCAGACAATTGACGATACCATCGAAGATATGGATCGCCCGTATCGTCGTTTACCGCAAGTATTGTTCACCACTTCAAAACCTGTCTGGGAGACCGGTATTCTGGCAGACCTGAACAGTGAATTTGTATTTTTCCATCAAAAAAACAGGGTCACTGGCCAGCGCCTGGATGTTAGGCCGAGCATCACCTACCCAATTGAACGGGAATATGGTTATATTCACCCCAAAATAACATTAGCACATACCCAATATTGGTATAGTGGAGACAATACCGGTCCAATTCAGGCTGATGGCAGTGCCAGGCAATTCTCAGATACCAATAGTCGTACTTTACCCATTGCATCGGTTGACGCCAGCCTGTTTCTGGAACAAGATCTAAAGCTGGGTCGCACTAAATTTCTGCATCAAATCCAGCCACGTTTGTTTTATGTCTATATTCCCCATAAACAACAACAAGACATCCCGCTGTTTGATACTACCGAACACGATTTCAGCTTCTACCAGCTATTTCGTGAAAATCGCTTTGCTGGTGGCGACAGAATTGGTGATACCAATCATCTGACTGCGGCCATTACCTCTAGCTTCCTTGACGCTGAAACTGGTCGAGAACGTTTAAGACTGAGTATCGGTGAAATTTTTTATTTTCAGGATCGAAAAGTGACCTTGTTTGGGCGTGAATGTGCTCAATCAGTTTTCGCATTGGATTTTCGTTGTATACCACAAAATAATGATTTTTCAAATATCATCGGAGAAATCAGTGCACCGTTAACTGATGATCTATACTTTAAAGGGACAGTGCATTGGGATCCTATTTCCAAAAAAGTACGCAGACGGCAGATAGAGCTACAATATCACGATGAAATGAATAGGATCATTAACCTTGGCTATCGTTTTCGCAATGATGAGGGCAACATAACCGCTGCCGATAACCGAACAGATACATTTATCAACCAGATTGATGGTTCTTTTCACTTGCCGATTTTTCAAAACTGGAGCATTATCGGACGTATGCA
The DNA here is from genome assembly GCA_036478815.1 of Methylococcales bacterium. Lineage (GTDB taxonomy): Bacteria > Pseudomonadota > Gammaproteobacteria > Methylococcales > DRLZ01 > DRLZ01. Next base: position 3,112 of record JAZGEP010000130.1, on the reverse strand, counting down.
GTATTCCTTTCAGAACAACATTATACTGGATAGCTTTTTGGGCTTTGAGCATGACAATTGTTGTTGGCGATTACGTATTCTGGGCCGCCATTTTATTAATGACTTTTCAGATACCATCAATCAGGAGAACAGTCATACTAATAACGCAATCTTTGTGCAACTGGAAATGAAAGGTTTGGCTAGTTTTGGCAACAAAAAAGTTGGAAAATATCTAGAGCGGAACATTAAGGGCTATCGCGTGTCTAAATTCTGATATATCATAGAGTTAATATTGATAGCTTAACAAACTTCTTAACTCTTTAGAAAACTGTCATTCAACACTATATTTATGAAACAATTCATCGCAAAAACCTGCCCATCTATTCAACTGCTTACTGTTATTACCCTGATAGTTTGCGGACTTGGCAGTTACAACCTGCAAGCCAAACAAATTGATCACATTGTCGCTGTCGTTGAAAACAGCGTTATTCTCCAAAGTGAGCTTGACAGTAAGCTTGAGATGATAAAAGACCAGATCAAATCGGGATCAGCGATATTACCTCCAGCCTCTGAACTCAAAAAACAGGTTCTGGAACGGCTGGTTGTTGAAAACTTGCAACTGCAGCGCGCTGCACAAAGCGGACTGGTGATCAGTGACAAGATGATTAACCAGTCAATTGCCCAGATTGCCAGACAAAACAGTTTGAGTGTCCCGGAATTTCGTCAGGAATTGGCCAATCAAAATATTAATTTTCATCAATTCCAGGACGACATTCGCACTCAGTTACTGATTGATCAGCTACGCAATCGAGAAGTCATGCGCCGCGTTAAAGTCACTGATCAGGAAATTGATATTTATCTGAAAGTACGCGGTGGCAGTGTATTAACCAGAAACAGTCGTTATCGAATCGCCCATATTTTATTGCCAATGGCAGAAGACGCATCTCCGACTGACAAACAGTCTGCTGAACAAAAAGCCCAGGAAATGGTTGAACTCCTCCGCAATGGAGGCGATTTTAAAGAGATTGCCATTCTTCATTCGAAAGCAACTACAGCTACTCAAGGCGGTGACTTGGGTTGGCGGAGCACGCAACAACTGCCATCAATATTCGCAGACATGGTTCCCAAAATGAGTATAGGTGAGGTACATGACCCAATATTCAACTCCAGCGGTTGCCATATTATTAAACTGGTGGATTTTAAAGGTGAAGCACTTGAAAGCATCAAACAAACTCATGTACGGCACATACTGATTAAAACTGACGAGGTATTTGGTGACCAACCAGCTCGCAATAAAATCCTGGCTTTAATTAATGAGCTGGAGAATGGTGCAGATTTCGCCGTACTGGCGAAAGCCCATTCCGACGACAAGGTCTCAGCACTCAGAGGTGGCGATCTGGACTGGGTGAGCCCTGGTGTGATGGTTCCAGAATTTGAAACAGCAGTGAATGAGCTTGATATCTATAGCGTTAGCAAGCCAGTGCAAACCAAATACGGCTGGCATTTAATTGAAGTTATGGATCGACGTGAATCGCATGATAGTCAAGCAATCGAAAGAGCAGCTGCACGGAATGAAATCAGCCACGGTAAAATGGAAGAGGAAACCCGTTTATGGCTACGTCAGCTCAGAGATGAGGCTTATGTAGAGTTGCGCATTTAATATTTGTAACTGCCCAGATTGCCCTCTAATTTCTCCAATCGCTGTCTGAAAGTGCTCATTTATACTTATAAACTCCGCGCTTTCGCCTTGCTCTTGAAGAAATTAGAGGGCAATCTGAGTAGTTACACGTTAGGTAGGGTGCGTTTTACGCACCAATCAGCGTGTGTTTTGTCCTTTTGCTATTGCAATGGTGCGTAAAACGCACCCTACACTGTTACCAATCAAGTTGTTCTCAGCCATTGACACAAAATTAATAAAGTCCAGCTTTCTCATATTGATTGCAAAAATATTGAGTGATCATTCGGTTCTTTAACGTGTTTGCATCTCCAAACTATCCGCAACAGTTGATCACTTAAATTTTATTTCAATGATCACTCATGAACTCTGATCAATTCCGGCGTTATGGTCACACTATGATCGACCAAATAGCACGCTATATGGAAGAGGTAGAATCCTATCCTGTCCAGGCCAAAAGTACTCCTGGAGAAATCCGTCAGCAACTCAACGACCACGCACCTGAAATTGGTGAAGGTTTTGAGAGCATCATCAAAGACTTTGAACACATTATCATGCCAGGAATTACTCACTGGCAGTCTCCCAATTTCTTTGGTTATTTCCCAGCCAATCATTCCGGGCCATCAATACTCGGTGAGTTGTTGAGCGCAGGATTGGGGGTACAAGGAATGATCTGGCTTACCAGCCCTGCAGCAACAGAACTGGAAACACATGTGCTGGATTGGTTGGTGGATGCTTTAGGCCTCCCTGATACTTTCAAAAGTTCTTCAACTGGTGGTGGAGTTATTCAGGATTCAGCATCCAGTGCTGTATTATGTGCCATCTTGAGCGCACGAGAACAAGCAACGGACTGGCAAAGCAATCAAAAAGGGCTGTGCCAACCATTGATTGCTTACACTTCTGAGCAAGCCCATTCATCGGTCGAAAAAGCCATCCGTATTGCTGGAATCGGGTCTGATAATTTACGTTTGGTTGCCGTCGATGATCACTATGCGATGTGCCCTGACACTTTGCGTAAAATGATTGAGGATGACATTAATCATGGCTTGCAACCTTTTTTTGTATGCGCAACTGTTGGTACAACCTCCACAACCGCAATTGATCCACTAACTGAGATAGGCCGTGTCTGTCAGCAATACAAGCTTTGGTTACATGTGGATGCTGCACTGGCTGGAAGCGCAGCAATTTGCCCAGAATTACGCTGGTTACACCAAGGGATGGAGTTTGCCAGCAGTTATTGTTTTAATCCCCACAAATGGATGCTGACTAACTTTGATTGTGATTGTTTTTATGTTGCTGACCGCGCTGTATTAATCAAGACGCTGGGGATTCATCCCGAATACCTGAAAAACAGCGCATCCGCCACTGGTGAAGTGTTTGATTACCGCGACTGGCAAGTCTCGTTAGGTCGACGCTTCCGCTCACTGAAACTGTGGTTTGTAATCCGTTATTATGGAT
>JAZGEP010000129.1:0-10177 GCA_036478815.1 Methylococcales bacterium | reverse complement strand
TTGCTGTTGTTGCAGCCATAACAACCTCCTAAATTATCAAAATCACGACTCAGCTATTTGCTGGTCGCACTTACAGTTTCATCCTTGATTTACGACTCTTCCTTAAGTCAATTCTTCCTTGACTGATCAATCAACACTTATTGATTATCATCCATTTCCTTTAGCTTGTGAAGAGTTTACCACTCGAATCAACAGTGTCAAGATATTAGTTGGCAAATACATGATATTAGTGTGGCAAATGACTATTTATTGTTTGGAGACTACACTGGCTCCATCAACATCTATCTGCACAACACCTTTACCTGCGATAAATTTACAATGCACATCTTTCTTGGCGCCTACATTTTTTTTGTCCCAGTACAAATCCAGGTATGTCATGTGATCCGTTTCAGTTCTGGTTGCTGCATAGAGATTGCCACTGACAACTTTTTTAACCGCTTTTTTGCATGCTCGCTGACCATTGGCATTCAACATTTCTGTTGTTCTAAGAATTGATTGTTGTGCTTTTTCCTCTACTGACTGATCCTGGTTCATCACTATCACAACACCGAGACCCATGAGTGCAACAAACCCGATTAGAAACATCTTGATTGCATTAACATTCATTTTCATATCTGACATTAACTTATCCTCTTTTTCAGTTATACCGCTGAAGACTGCCCGAGAATAAAAACATTCTGCGGAAAAACAGAATTTGACCAAACTCCTCCATCATTTCGTTAATAGAACACAATTATGCGCCTTATGATGATGACGGAATCTGCCTCAAATCAGTCATTCCTCGTAACGAATTCTATTCTCAAATAGCCTCTCATCTAACACAAACGTAACTCTTTAATTTTACGGACACGGCATTAAGTTATTCTCATGCCGCTCTCAAAAAAAAATACATGTTTTCTGTAAGACAGCGTGCCAGTTTCGGAGCGTACACCTCTAGCAATAGGTCCCGAATTGAACACATATTAAGTAATTAATATCAAATACTTACACCAAGAGCTCTCTTAGCTTACAAACCCGCTGAATTGCCTAAATAAACATTTTTAGCGCTAAATTCGCATTCAAGCTTTTTACTTTACACACTTGCGTAGTTGCCTACCAGTATTCATAATATAATCTGTTCTCAGCTTACATCAACATACCAAATTCAAAATCATAATCCGGTGAACCAACATGTTTAAAAATCGCTATACCTCAGGATTATTCCTGCTAGCCTTTATTGTCGTTTCCTATTTAATTTTAATCAAGTTTGTAACCCCCATGGTTGTGGATACAACAACTTCTGATCTATTTATCGAGGATACCGGAGACTATCGCGTAGAAGGTCCGAGCAACACCACCATGACTAACATGGCAGCCAACTTCTGCTTCGATGAACTTGCCGCTGAACATGAAGAGATCAGCCAAATAGACTTATCACAGATAAATCCAACTGCTTATGCACTTGGTGGCTATCATTACGTGGTTAAGGCCAGCATTGCGGCAACTCAATCAGCAGACAATCAATCTCATATCATGGCTTGTAATATCGTCTATGATCACAGCAGCGAAGACCCTGATTCTGCTGAAAACTGGTCTGTCACCGGCCTCATTTATACCACTCCCGAAAATAACTCCCAACAAAACTGAGCATTTTTATTCTCTGGCTGGTTTGCCGGACCACAGTATTCGCGCTCGATTCAAATAGACCACAACTATCGGGGCACCAGACAAAGCAACGGCATCCACCAGACAATACCACGCAGCAACACCACTCGGCGGATTACCCTGCGGAAGATTTAATACCGGATCAATCGGTACCCAGTGCCAGGTTCCTACAGCAGTTCCAATAATCTCCAGCCAGGTCGTCACAAAAAACGCCCCTAAATACACCAGGGGTGAACGACCATACAGTACAAAAGGAACAAATACGCAAAACAATAACAAGCCTACCCAATCATAATTGCCAGCGATTGTTACCCCCCAAACCGACCACGCACCTGCACTTGCAAAAACAAAATTCCTGACCGACACTGCATAGTTCTGAAATAGCTCTGATCGCGCTAACGCAACAGCCGTCAAATAAACCATCCCATGGCCAGGCGGTATGTATGCCGGTACGTTATGGAAGCGATAAATATAGCCCCCCATGTAAGGCGACGCAAAATGCTCACCAATCGTTGCAAAAACAATAGCAACAACGACTTGGGCCCGAACATGGACACACTCTCCCTTCAACAACCAGATCAGAAACATCCAGGCAAACACACCCAGCATAGTCTGAAATGCTGGACTGGAGTTCGCATCCAACACCAGACACAATGCAATTGATGTAAAGGTAATCGTGCTTAAAACATAATCGCGCTGGCTTCCTTTCAATAGCGAATCAATAGACCTTACCAAGCGACTGATATCAGCAACAGCATCCAGGAGGATACTCAAACAGGCTTTCTTCACCAAACTAACTGGACATATACCTTTAATAATACGATTACATTACTTCTTCTTGATTGGCATCTACCTGAGACTTCCAGTAAAAATAACCGATACCTCCCACTAGCCCAGCCAACAACAGCCAAATCAGCGGCATTGGAATATCCAGGCTTGTACTATTCTCATCCGGGTACTTGAGTTTTATGATTGCTGAAATCGACGGATCCTTGACACTAACCTTGAGTGTATTTCCACTCAGCGACTTAAACTGCACCTCGTGACCGTCAAACGGCTTAACATTTCGTGTCGTGCCATCTGTTACATCATCAAAAAGCTGACTCGTTGCAACATAACCACCACTACTGCTTAGTGCTGAAGCAAGCTTTTGTTCAATCTCTTTGATTGTCAGGTTCGCAGTTTCAACGGCCACAGAACCACGATCACCAATTGTAATTTCAATACCACCACCAGCTGCTTTTATGTCTTTCAAATCCTTCTTCTCTGGCGCCAAAAATGGATTAGACCCTTCAGCCACACCTAGAGATACCAGATCAATCGCTGCTACCACACCATCTGCAGAAAAAGCAGGCATGACCTGATACGACACAGATTGCTGATTTGAGTAATCACGAATCACAAATTCATTTAACGAGTGTCCTTGTTTATTATTGATTTTCAGTGCTGCTGTTTTGGAACCATCTGAGGAAGTCACTTGCTCAACTTCTGCACCACGCCAGGAAGGCTCCTGAGCCGCCATGCTCTCTTTAATAGATACCACCATTTTCGCTGCCACAGAAATAGCATCATCAGGTTTTCTAGAGTCGGGACCATTAATAAAAGTAAGTCCAGTACCTGAATAGCGCATTTTGTCATCAATCCGCCACAACACAGACGTTGAAATTGCACTTTCATCACTGATGGTCGGACCACCTGTTGTGATTAATAAACTCTCAATATCTTTTGCAGTTGTTGCGTTTGCGGACAACGAAACAACCATCAGTATTGCCGAAAAAAACAATGTTATTATTTTCATAATTAAACTCCTCTTTTTGTCTCAGCTTCAGCAGTTATCCAACGAGTAAACTTACAGACTTCAACCAAAGCCAGGCAATTATTAATTGTATTTTAGACTGCATTACCAACCCAGGATTGAAGATAAACAACAACCGCGTACCGTGCGCCTTTCCCTGCAAACATAGCGATAATTGACGCCGTCGACGATAACTTAAGCCAACCTGCCAACAAACATAACACGTCACCAACCACTGGCAGCCAGGACAATAACAGCGCAGAAACTCCCCATCGCTGCAGAAACTTCAACACCTTTTGATGATTATCAGTTACCAATACTTTTTCTGGAGACCAATATCCACTCGCCACCAAAAACCCAATCAGCCAACTACTAATCCCTCCTACCGTATTACCTATGGTTGCAACCAGCCATAACTGCCAAACAGGCTCAACATCATTGACTAATAAATACACTAGCAGAATTTCTGATCCACCTGGCGCCAGTGTTGCAGAGATAAAGGAGCTGAAAAACAAGCCCCATAAACCCCAGTGAGCCTCAGCTCCGACCAACACAATCAATCACTAACAGCGACGGTTTGGCAGCAGATTGCTGCGACCATAATCAACACTGAATTGATCAGTGCTGACTAAATTACTTACGATACTGGAGGCTTACTGATCAATGCCATAATCTTATCAACCAGTGTTTTACTCACAGCAAACAACTGTTTAGACGCAGCAACCAAGATACGCGATAAATCAGCAAATACTTGCGCCGGGGCCTGGCCTTTATAGCGTTGACTCATTATGGGGGTTAACAACAACCCCATCACTATTCCTATCAGCAATGTTCCTGACAAAAATGAACCACTGGTTCGCGTTGAATTTGCCTTTGCCGTCGCAATTGCTGCTGATTTTGCTTTAGCAGCGATAGCAGCAAATTCCTTAGGATACATTTCTTCTTGTGTAGGGTAAGTATCAGGAAAAAGCGCAGCAGTTGAGCCTGGCACAGATGGTATTGGAGGCCCACCTTTACCGACAATTAACTGCGCTTTCAGACCTTTCTCCATATGCTGAGCCATATCACAATGCACTAAATAAGTCTGGTCATTGGCTGGCAGGATAAACGTCCCGCTAACCTTGCCTGGCCCAGTGACTTCCATATGGAACATGCCACTCTTATAAATATATTTGGGCAATCCATGCACCATCCATTGGTGCCGAATGTGGTCATCATTAATAAAGTGTACAGTCAACCGTGTACAGGGTTTAACATGCCATTCTTGCTTATCAAATGCATACACAGTACCGGGGAATTTTTTTGAGTACTTGTGACCTGCATGGACTGTTATCTCCACATCCCCAGAAACTTTACTACAGCTTTCCGGCAATCGCTCAGTGTTATGATTCATCACCATAGCACCGCCCATATCCATCAAATGACCGTCTCCATGCTCCATCAAGGAATCATGAACAACTACCTCACTTTTCTTGGCTTGAGCAATGGATGTAATACACAAACCAATCATCAATGCTGATATTAACAACCTAGCCATTTGACACCTCCTCGCCAGACTTACTGCCTGCGAGACCTTTAAGCGCAGCAAATATTTTCTCTCTGTAGGTAAATAGCACATACAACGCAACACCTAACAATAATCCGATCATCAGATTCGCAAACCAACCTGCTTGGCTGTTTACCTTAGGCTGATTAGTACTAGCAGTCGCGGATGGCTTTGGAATCTCAGGCGGAGCCTGAACCGCCCCCCAAGTATCCCACTCATTCAGCCCAGCAAACACTGGTTGAGATCGTGCAAAAAAAGATTCAGTAAACATCGTCGACACATCTCTACCTTGCACTTTTGGTAACCCTTCTTCAGTTAACCAGGATTCATAAGCAACAACACTGACATTTCCTCCCGGATTCATGCCGTCAGTAGTAATTCCACGCTCTGCGTGATCATGGAAAATCCATAAGCCCTCACCATAATTATGCAGACCATCATCTGTTGTATTCAGCTCAAGATCCAGACGCTGTGCTGGAGCAACATTGTATACATCGCGGGTAATCTGGGCATCTGGTTTGGCTTCAATCCCATCATAATGTGTAATTGTTGCCTTGTGTCCGTGAGTATGGATTGCCATCAACTCAGAGCCAGTATTAACCATGCGCAACTTTATTTTCTGATCCGGTTTGGCAACAATCATTGACTCACGAATCGTATACGGAAATGAACGCCCATTCAGAGTGTAATAATCTTCGGTTGAATCGTTCATCTTATATCGTTGATTCATGTCCCACGCAATCAAGCGCGGATCATTGTGCTTCTGAATAATTTCTCCAAGCTGTTTATCCATTTGATGGTAAATAAGATCGTATTCAGAATCATAATCTTTAAGTACTGCCTTAGAGGGATGGCGCACCTGACCAGCACCAACATTAAAAGTTTGCACCAGATTATTTGGACGGTTTTCTTCGACAACAAGCATGCCAATCAAGCCCATTCCAACATGTGTATGAGTTTGCACATGACAGTGATACATAAAAGATCCTGCCACACGTGGCTTGATCTCATAAGTTCGAGACTCACCCGGCAAGACAAACAGTTCACTTGTTTGAGGCACCCCATCATTCCCTTCACCACTACTGTCCACAAAAGGATGATCTACACCATGTAAATGGATGGTATGCGGGAGATAATGAGTATTCTCCAGAACAATCCAGAGAACATCACCTTGTTCAACACGAATTGTGGGTGACGGTGCTCTTAACAGTGGGTTTGCTTCTATCGAAGCAAAACTCATGGTTGACATACCACGTGATTTAGGACTGAACACCCACATTCCCGGGGTAACACCGGGCGCTATCGGGAAGCGCGGGACAACACCTTCAAAGTCTGGTGAGAAACCATTTAACTCAGTCACCTCCAGGTGAATCTCAATTCTGTCGGGATCTCCGTCACCATCCAGATCTTCTGTCTTAATCACAGTATCCGGGGACAACCGGGTATCCATCAGGGTTTCCATGGAAATATTATTTGTACCTTTAACAACACTGGCTACAAATGCAGGACGATCAGGACTACAACGTTTGGACGCTTGTATTTTGATACCTTCGATGGATTGTGCCTTGCGCCATTCAGCATCATTGGTGTTACAAACCGGCTCTTTTTTTCCAACTGGCACTTTCACTGATGGCGGGTTTTCAAACTTTGCCTGTACCACGCTACAGACGAGCAACCCACTGACCAACAGTGTTCTTACAAAATTCTGAACACACATATTCATACCTAGCATATTGATAGTTTAAGTACTCGACCATAATTATTTTAACAATTCTACGCAGGATTTTTTATCATATTCAAAGCGTATAAACAGGCGCATAGTAGGCTATGCAACTGTTTATACAACGCTGAAGATGATAAAAAAGACAAGTAAAATGTTAAAATAATAATGGTCGAGTACTTATAGGTTTACAAAGCCACTACCTGCCAATATGCTTTTATTAAGCATTTGGCACATAGCAGGCTATTGATTATTCGTGCTCAAACTTAAGCATCTTCACGCTTTTGCATCAGGTTTGTTGCCTTTAATAACGCCATCAACCTTTTCTCTTACAGCAGGCACGAAAAAATAAGCACCAACCAAAACACCCAAAAGCATTACCACCATCATCAAACTATCTGAAGCTGAAGGACCCACAGCGCCTACACTAAATGGCAGATGGGCATCAGTTCTTTCTTCGCCATTGATGAGTGTGACATGGGCTAAATAGCTACCAGTAGGATGTTTGGTAAAATCAACGACTGCATTAACCGTACCTGTTGGATGCGAAGCAGCATCCTGGTGATAGATCACAGTGCCTTCAGGTTCTTTGGTAATTTCAAACTCAACAGTCATCTTGCGTAGCTTTCTGCCTTCATAATCAAAAACCAGGTTAGCTCTTGCCTGATCGGGAATCGTATTACAGAATTCTGCATCACCAGTTTTATCAGGAGTATACGCCGTAAAATGCACCCATTGATCGCCAACCGGAATTCGACAGGAGTCAATTTCCACACTAACCCCACCATGCGCCCAAACAGGCGTAACCGGGAGCGTGATTGCCAACAATGTCAATAGTGCGAGTATTTTGTTTTTAAAATTCATGTTTTCCACCTACTTTAACAATTTAATTAGGAGCGAGAACTTACATAACATCTGGAAATTTGATATAGAATATTGGCTTCACAGAAGCGCTAATAGATAAGCGCATAGCAGAAAACTATGTAATTATTTTATTAGCGCTTCTGTGGAACCAAAAGGCAAGTCAAAACCCAGAAGTTATTAACTCCTCGCTCCTTAATGTCATCTGGTAGCTTGAGATTAAAACCAGCAGAACCAAGTACCAGTTTAGAATAATCCACTCCAGTTCAAATTTAACCGTCAACTCCATATTTCATGCTCTTCTTAGGGCCTGTAAATAAATAACTCACCTTTTTAGCACCCAGCTTCAGGTCATCTTCAATCGCAAAATCCTCAACGTAGCACACTACGTCTGAGGTTTTACTTAATCAGATCAACAGAATCCGTGCGTAAAAACGATGACTTATTTATTTCCAGACCCTTAGCAAACAGCGAATAGTCAAAATAGCAGCCGACCCACTTTACCATACCTAAATAAGCGACGAAAGAGAGTCGCAAATGTAGATATCAAATATTTATCGAATTACCAAGTTAATGGGAATCACACCAAGCCAGTGTATTACCAAGATGTTTCTCCAAAACGTAGCCTTGATTTTGCAAATATTGCCGACACACCAAGCCATCAGACCGACTCAAATGCTTGTGCTCATAAACAATGATATAAGGTTGAATTCGTTTGAAATCAATTTGCTTGATCACTTGATAATCAAAACCTTCAGTATCAATAACCAGCACATCAACATTCGTCACAGCATTCCTATCCAACAGAGTACTGAACGAGATACATTCGACATTTTGCTTAATAATGTATTTGCGCAACCCAGGGATCACTCGTTCATGTGTTAACAACACATCTTCATAAAATGACCCTAGACCATGCGTCCACTTTGGCAAAAAATCATGCCCTTCTTCAATACGATAAAACGCACGTATTTCTTCTTTTTCTGAAATGGCAACGTTTTCAAATATCAGATTCGGGCTGTTACAATAATTTTCCTGTAACTGTTTGAAATAAAACTCTACCGGTTCAACCATAATCCCTGACCAGGTACCAGCCATAACAAAGTCATACACAGGATCAAACATTTTTCCATCGTTGGAACCAATCTCAACAAAAAAAACTTTCTTTTTAGATGTGTTCAAATATTGCAAATACTGATTTAGCCCTCGCCACTGACCAGCAGACACCAAACCGTCAAACAATTTTACTATGCGCGGAACAATGGTCTCACATTTCATGAATTGTTCACTTGAGATTTATCAATCATTATTTATATTATTGTACGTTGAGAAATCGCTTGAAACTAACTTCAGATTTTGCTTCAAGGGATAGAAATTAAATAACTTGTTCATTATGGCGCAGGATTTTTGTTTCTGACGAAACGATTTCAAGTGGCGCATCGTTGTTCTACGCAACGATTGAGATCGTTGCGTCAGGAGCAAAAAGACAAGTCAGAATGTTCAAGTTATTTAATGCACGTTCCTAAGGGGTTGTTACGAAATAAACATACACCTTGCTTGTCTTTTTATCCGTCTTCTGCGTTACGTCAATTGGTTATATAGTTCAACTATATGCCCATTGACGCGCCTTGAATACGAACAAAAATCCTTCGCAATCTGTAACGTTTATTTCGTAACAACCCCTAAGGGAAGCGATTAAATCCTCGCTCCTAAATACTAAATTTTGATGTGTGAAGAGTATAAAGTAACGAAGTAGAACTAAGGCAACTCGCAATAAATAATGCACCCATCTTGCTTGTCTTTTTATCTGTCATCGGTGTTGCAACTTCGGTTACATAGCCCACTATGCGCCCTACGTTGCGCCTTGAAGACAGACAAAAATCCTGCGCAATATGGGCATATTATTTATTGCGAGTTGCCTAAGCAATTCAAAAATTGATATTAACACTCCCGATATAAAGTTCCAATCTGGACATTAACATCACTCCCACCTACAATGTGCGACTTCCTATGAGGCGGCCCGAGAATAGAAACCAAAGCGAGGAAAAGCTGACCGAACTCAGCTTTTCCGCAGCAAGCTTTAACTATTCTCGGACAACCACCGGATATACCGTAACATGGCGCAATCACTCAATAAACCACTAAAAACAAAAATTATTATGGATCAAAACAAAATCGCTATTATTGGCACAGGTGCTGCGGGCATGGCATGCGGTCATTTCCTGCATAAAAACTATGACATCACTTTGTTCGAACAAAATGACTATATCGGCGGACATGCAAACACAGCTATCATCGAGGCTGATGATGAAACCGTTTACACAGATACCGCATTTGTGATTTTCAATGAGGAAAACTATCCGCTTTTCACGCGCATGCTGAAAGAACTGAATGTCCCCAGCATCCAATGCTCAATGGGTTTCAGCTTCAAAATCATGCAGACCGGATGGGAGTATAACTCCAAAGGGCTCACCTGGATTCCGACTAATCTTAAAAACCTACTGGATCCACGCTTTAGAAAATTATTGAAGGAAACCGGACGCTTTTACAAAGAAGCCACTGAAATATATCGCGATTCAACCTATGCTGATTACAGTATCGCTCAGTATCT
>JAZGEP010000128.1:0-2868 GCA_036478815.1 Methylococcales bacterium | reverse complement strand
ACCCACCCACCTTACCTGCCTTTTTGTCCGTCTTCAATCTTGTTGCTTCGGTTGCATCGCTTGCTATGCGCTCTACGCAACAAGATCGAAGACAAACAAAAATTCTTTGCAATATGGGTGGGTTATTTATTTCCAGTTGCCTTAGCTTACTCACTATTTTGTCCAATCGCTGTCTGGAAAATGCTCATTTATACGTATCAATTGCGCACTTTCACCTTGCTCTTGAGCAAAATAGTGGGCAATCTGAGCAGTTATCGGATTGCACTGAGTAGTGACCAAAATGATTAAAATTATCCTAGGAACAGGATGTACTGTCTGGTTAATGTTGCTTGTCAGTTGTTCTGTCTTTCCTGATAAGGAAGAGCAGTATAAGCAAAACTCAGAGCTTCCACCGTTGGAATTGCCGGCAGATTTGAAGGAAGAGATGGAGAGCGATTTTTTAGGGCCTGCCTATAATCAAGTGGTTCAACAAGACCTGCCTGCGGAGACAAGTAAAGATAGCTTAGACAATGCTGATAATGATACAGATAACATCCGGTTACCAATATTGGTAGACATTATTTTGGAGCCTGTACATATCGAGTTTTTTGATGGTTATGATCAAGCTTGGCGTACTGTTGGAAAAGTACTGGCTCATATGGGTCTTGAAGTGCTTGATCGGGATGAAGACAGTGGCCAGTATTATGTGGTTTATGAGGAGGCTTTAGAGTCTGTGGAAGATGGGCTATGGTCTTTTTTGGCATTCTGGCGTGATGAGAATCAGTTCGAAGAATATGATTTTCGTGTCAAACTAATTGCTGGTGAAAATTCAACGCAAGTGATGATAGTGGATGCGGATGAGCAGCCAGTGGTTAATGGGCCCGGGCGTAAATTGTTATTGGAAATTTATCAAGCGTTATAAACCAAAATTGTAACTACTCAGCGTAATCAGTAATTGCTCAGATTGCCCACTATTTTTTCCAGTCGCTGTGTTGAAAGGACTCATTGATATCTAATAAACTGTGTGCTTTCGCTGTGCTCTTGGATAAAATAAGGGGCAATTAGTGCAGCGACCACTTAGGAGTACTTCTGTGCAATCAAAATGCTGCGCCATACTTCGCTAACTTATTAAATCCTCACTCCTTACGCTGAGTCGTTCAGTTTAATCGCAATTTAATATTGACAATCAGTCGATTCAATCCCCTTAAATAGACAGGATATCTTTCACCTTAACTATGCAGGTTGTTTCAGGTTCTCGAGTATTTTCACCATTTAGTCATGCGCGGCTGTTAGATCAACTTAAATCCTGTCAATCAACGATTACGGATTTCCATGCAAGCTACTATCATTTTATAGATTTCGAGCAAACGCTTGATGCATTGCAAGCCAATCGGTTGCAATTATTGTTGCAGTATGGTGAGCAATCGCCGATTCATTCAAATCAAGCGAATGAGGTCTGGGTGATTCCGCGCATTGGGACTATCTCACCCTGGTCAAGTAAGGCGACTGAGATTATCCAGCGATGCGGTCTGAATGCAATACGCCGTGTGGAACGAGGTATTTGCTATCACATTGAATGTGTAGGCGGACAAACACTGGATTTACAACAAGAATCGGAAATGACAAGTTTGCTCTACGATCGGATGACACAGAGTCTGGTTAGTCAGAACGATTTAGATCAGGCATTTCATTATTCAAAACCTGCTCCGCTTGTAGTTATTCCTGTTTTGACAAAAGGACTAGATGCACTGTTACAAGTCAATCAGAAGCTAGGCCTGGGGTTGTCACAGCAGGAGATTGAGTATTTGCTGGAGAGTTATCTGGCATTGGACAGAAATCCGACTGATGCAGAGCTGGTCATGTTTGCACAAGTCAATTCCGAGCATTGTCGGCATAAAATATTTAACGCAGACTGGGTGATTGATGGCGAACAACAGCCCATGACCTTGTTTGAAATGATCCGTCATACCACCAATACCAGTCCTGATGGCGTATTGTCTGCTTATCATGACAATGCTGCTGTTATAGAAGGTGCGTTCACTGAAAATCTAACGCGTGATTTAAACACTGGTCACTATGACTACCAGCAAGATTGTAGTCATATTGTCATAAAAGTCGAAACCCATAATCATCCGACGGCTATTTCTCCACATCCCGGAGCGGCTACTGGTGTTGGTGGTGAAATTCGGGATGAAGGTGCAACTGGTCGTGGTTCCAGCAGCAAGGCTGGCCTGAGTGGCTTTTCAGTCTCACATTTGCGTATCCCCGATTATCCAAGACCGTGGGAAGATGATTTTGGCAAGCCTGATCATTTGGCTTCTGCGCTGGATATCATGCTAGAAGGACCTATTGGTGGGGCTGCTTTCGGTAATGAATTTGGCCGTCCTAATTTGGCGGGTTATTTTCGAAGCTTTGAGCAGATTGATAAGCAACAGCCTGAACAGATTCGGCGTGGTTACTTGAAGCCAATCATGATCGCTGGTGGTGTTGGAACAATCCGTACTGATCAAATTAAAAAACAGGAAATTCCCGCTGGAGCTTATGTCATTGTGTTAGGAGGCCCGGCCATGCTGATTGGATTGGGTGGTGGTGCTGCGTCATCACGCACCACGGGACAAGGCAGTGAAGCATTGGATTTTTCTTCAGTGCAGCGCGAAAACCCTGAAATGCAACGGCGTTGTCAGGAAGTCATTAACACATGCTGGGCGCAAGGTGAGCACAATCCGATTCTGAGTATTCATGATATTGGTGCTGGCGGACTTTGTAACGCTGTGCCTGAATTAGTGCATGATGCCGGACGTAGTGGTTGGTTTCAGCTCAGAGATGTGCCGTGTGCTGATCCTGGAATGTCACCAATGGAAATTTGGTGCAATGAAGCTCAAGAGCGTT
>JAZGEP010000127.1:0-13766 GCA_036478815.1 Methylococcales bacterium | reverse complement strand
TTTACTACGCCGTCTTTGGTTTTTTCATCTGATTTGCATTTTGGACAGTTCATTTAATTTTCAGCCTTTCTTCAGGAATAAATAAAAGACTGATTCTAACACAAAACTATACTAAATCAGCAATGCCAATTAATTTAACATTTTACTTGTCTTTTTTCTCATCTTCGGCGTTGCAGAAACAGTTACATAGTTCACTATGTGCCTGTTTCTGCGCCTTGAAGATGAAAAAAAATCCTGCGCAAAATTGTTAAATTAATTATGCTCAGGCACTTAATGTAGGGTGCGTTTTACGCACCATTGCGACAGCAAACGGGTAAATCAGCACCGATTGGTGCGTAAAACGCACCCTACAGAAATAATTTGTGTGATCTCGGTTCTAATGTGACAAAGTAGAATTAAGAACTGAAAAGTTAATAAAACCTTTAGTTCTAATTCTCAATACCTCTCATTAGTGTTTATGAGCGCGCTCAATTAATTTCTCAATCAGAGTAGTAACAACTCCAGACTGATCAGTGATACCGTAATGGTGTTTTGATTCCAGGGTTGCACGTTTTGGTGATAACGGCTTAAAAGTTGTTTTGATTGTTTGTGGCTGGCTATTGGTGCCTGCGTTGGAAATAGCCAAAGTCAGTTCGGTCACATGAACAATGAAATCAGGCGGTAACAGACAGCTTCTGTTTTCGGCAATGGCTTCAGCCATCTCCACCACTCCAAGAAACTTATCTTGTGCGCCAAGTTCACATTTTTTTATATTTTTGATCGCTGCGCCCACAATTGGCGGCTTACTGTTTAAATATTCGGACAATCGTTGTCGCATGGGTGGTTTTGATCTGTTGACCAGAACTTGCTTTTTGCCACCAACGCCAAAAAACCATTGTAGGAACGGACTGGTACGCACTGATCGTGCTTTTCGCGCATTTAAATTAAGCTGGTTGAAGCGTTCTATATAGACTGGAGATTGATAATGCCGATAAGTATTGGTGTGGATCATACCTTTATTGCCAATGATGGTCATGCGATGATCAAGCGGGGCAATAATGCTACAAGTCAAGCGTGCGACAACGCCAGATTGAAAGACAATACAAGCAACTGAAAAATCGGGAGTATCATTTGGATCCAAAGCGAATGTTGTTTTGTCGGGCACTAGACACGAAGAAAAAGCTGTGACTGATACAGCCGGCCCAAATAGAGCGCAGAGCCAGGTCAGGTGATACCCCGCATGTTCTACCGTGCATCCTTCTTCATATTCATGGCGATAAGGCCATGGCGCACCACTGGCACTGGTCCAGCCTTCTGGATTCATCAGATAAATCGGATTGTCATCAAATTCGGCATAGACCAGCTGAATTCGCCCGATAGCACCGTCTAGAACAGACTTCCACATGGTCTGCACAGTGTCGCTCAAAATATTACACGGCGCTCCCGACAGTAGTAATCCTTTTTCCTCTGCCAGATCAACAAGCTCTTGTGCCTGTGAAAGATTATGTGTAAACGGTTTTTCTGAATAAACATGTTTCCCGGCTAAAAGCGCTGCCTTATTCACTTCATAATGACTTTCGGGGTTGGTTAAATTAACAACCAACTCAACATCCGGGTCTGCCAATAATGTCTGGTTGGACTCATAGACGGCAGTATCATAATAGTTAGCCACCATTTTTGCCCGCTCTGGTTGTCTATCAGTAACGCCAGTGAGTTCAAGAATCGCATGATTCTTCAAAGTCTTTAAATAATGGTCTACTACGTATCCACAGCCAATGATTGCAATTTTCAACTCATGTCTCCTTCAAAAAGCTTAGGAGTTGTCCGTGAATAACTTGAACATATCGCATCTCATCTTCAGGCGATCTTTGGCCGATCTTCAATCTCAAAATCCTCAACGTAGCCTGCTACGCCTGCGGTTTTGTTCAATCAGATCGACCAAACCTGCGCCTAAATCTGAGCGCGATAATGTCCAACTTATTCACGGACAATTCCTTAGGAATGGGAATTCTATAATTTTCCATTCCTTAATCGGTATTTTGCCAATGCCGTGAAACTTTCATTTCCCTTTGGTTACGTATGTAATCCATCATTTCCATGATAAGAATACTTTCTGATAGTGGCATGACACTGCTTTCAAGTTGACCTGTCTGAACTGCTTTGCGAACTACCTCTGCCTGATAATGGTAGCCATTGCCGCTATAGGGTAACGTCACAGTCTTGGTTTTTCGATTGAGCAGCGCAGTTGCATGATGGCCAAAACGCTGATAAAGACCTTGTATCAAACCACTTTCTTTTAGGTTGCTCAAACGAGAATAACTATTATCGTGCTTAAATCGTGCATGAACAGGTGTCACTGTTGCACGAAAAGGGCGATAGATAGGGGCGTGTAGGTGAATCCGACCCTGGGCGCCTAAAATCGAACAATCATTGATCGCATTGGTTCTGGTACTAGCATAAAAGTTTGCCAGCATGCCTGTGTTATAACGCAATAACACAGCTGCTTCCTCATCGATGCCGGTGTCGCCGATTATCATTTCAGCTGATATTTGATCGGGAACACCTAATAAGTGAACGGCCAGGGATAATGGGTAGACACCTCGATGCAAAAGTGCGCCACCACCAAGACTTGGGTTGAATAAATTATTTTCTAAACGGACAGCATCGGCGATGGCAAAATTACCCGACATCATGCGCACATCTCCGATGGCTCCGCTATTGATCATCTGCTTAACCCAGGCAACGATTGGCAAGAACCGAGTCCACATACCTTCCATACAAAACACACCGTTCGTTTTGGCGGCACTAATAATGTCACGAGCCTGATTAGCATTCGTAGTAAAGGGTTTTTCAACGAGTGTTGGTTTGCCTGCGAAAAGACTGATTAGTGCATGATTACAATGTAAGCTGGGAGGCGTTGCGATATAGATGGCATCAACATCATTGCTCTCGGCAACCTGTTGAAAATTATTGGTAGCGACATCAATGCCTAAGTGTGCAGCAAAAGATTGTGCATTACTTAGGGTTCTGGAGGCAACCGCAGTGACGACTGTGTTTTTTGCTGCATGCAAGCCTAAAACAAACTTTCTAGCCGCGAAACCAGTTCCAAAAACACCCCAGCGAAAAGGTTTCATCATGTTCTCTCCGATAACAAAAGGTAGTCCTTAGGCAACTGGCAATCAATAACCTATCCACCTTACTTGCTTTTTTGTCCGTCTTAATCCTTGTTGCTTCGGTTACATAGCCAGCTATGCGCTCTACGCAACAAGACTTAAGGTGGTTTGACGAAATAATGTTACCAACCTTGCTGGTCTTTTTGCTCCTGACCAACGCAATCTCAATCGTTGCGTAGAATGATTATGCGCCTTTTGAGATGGTTCGGTCAGAAACAAAAATCCTGCGCAATCTTGGTAACTTTATTCCGTCAAACCACCTAATGCCACTGACAGGATCGTGCAAGGAATATGACAAACAATAAACTCTGAACACTATGGGAACTGTTGTTGATTACTATTTGCCTTAGATGTTGGTTAGAACGAAATTACTATGGAGGTGGAATTGAGTAAATCAGTGACAAACTGGATTCTGTTGTTGTTCCTTGTACCAGGTTCCTCGCTGCTGGCGCAATCTATCAGCGATAAACCCGTATTGGTTGCCCCCCCCTCAAAACCCGACCTTGTCTCAGCTGATGCCCCAGATACATCCACAGATACCCCGTCAATTGGCTACATTGATACACCAACTGCCATTACCACTAGCGATCTTAAATCATCCATACAGGGTTGGGCGCTGGATCTGGATGGCATTGCGAAGGTAAAGTTAAGAATCGATGGCAAGAACGAGATTAACATAAGCCATGGTTTAATTCGTAATGATGTTGCAAAGGTATACCCCGGATACCCTGATGCAGATAAAGCTGGATTCGCTTCGCGTCAAGATCTCAGCAAACACCTCACTGCCCATAGCCAGATTGACGTAATCGTTGTAGATAAAAATGATGTTGAGACGATCATTGGTTCCCGATTCGTCGTGATGTCGGACAAGATGAATCAGTGGCAGACACTTTATAATCGAAATCCTCAGTGGGTTAACGATCCATTTTATTTCCTCCACGCCACTAGTGCTGCGAGTACTGGTGGTGCTAATGGCTTGTCCCAGGCCTATGAGTCCTATGTGAGCCCGACCATGCGCATTGGGCTTCGTGTCCCCATTTTATATATGCGTACAACATTGGGGAAAGACAAGGATTGGTTATTTGACCCTGATTTTGATACCAGCAAAACATTTAACAACAAACGCCTGGTTGATGATTCACTGCAAACACTGATTGACTATGCTGTATCGGAAAAACTGGCAGTTTCATTCACGTTGAATGGTGGAATCTGGGCAGATTCTGCTGGGACAACAGCAGATTGGGATCTTAATGATCATTTGGAAGAAGATCCACTCAATTGCCAATGGAGTCAGTACGATGAGGTGTTTGCAGACGATTATCTGAAGGGGCTGACAGGCTCTACCGAGTCACCAGAACTTGCGCGGGTACTGACATTGAATGCCTTCGCCGAGGATGTACATCGATACAAGAAAAGAAATCTGCAAGCTGCCGGAAAATTAATTCTAAGATTCCAACAACAACACCCTGAATTGTTTGTCGGTATTGGGCTTGATGCTGATACCTACGCAAACCCTTTTTTTGATGATCGCTGGCATGACTATAATCCCGACACGATTCGCCAGTTTAGGCAATGGTTACAGGGAACTGGGCTCTACGGCTCAGGAGGTGTGTTAGAAAGTTATCGCCGGACAGATACTTTGGATCTGCAGCGCGTGAATAAACTTGCCGAAACAAACTTCAATTCATGGGATCAGGTTGATCCTCCTCGCAACAAACCCGCCAAAAGCAATCTGCTAGAACCAGATCGGTTAACTCATTGGTGGCTCACCTTAAAAAGCTGGTTTGTCGATAGTCCTCCTTCAACAAGACTCTCTCTGGAACAGATTGCGAAGCAAAAAGTACCGTGGATCAAACAATGGGAGATGTTCCGCAGACATCTCATTGATCTGCACTACGATGATCTCTCGATATGGCTGACCGAGGCAGGTATTAACTCGCGGGACATCTATTCATCGCAGGGATTCAGTGCGCCGCATTCAGCAGCACTGCCTTTTGCCGTTCATCTCGACAGCCCTGTTAAAAACTATGACTCAGGTGGTATGAGTGTGGAAGGGTCTGTACCACGAAACGGTCACTTGGGGGTCATTATCTATGGCGAGAGTTCTGCCAACAACATTCGTATGGAAACCAAGGGAAGTCTTTTTGAAGCATTCTACAGAGCTGACCCGAATTGGGGTATTGTTGAATACAGCACATCGGATTTCAAAAACCCTGAAAACCTGGCTGACTATGCCTTGGCTTACCGATCTCTGCGCGATGTCTACAACTATCAGTCACGATTTCTGTCGGCCATGGCATGGAATGGTTCCAATGGCAAGATGGTGGGCAAGCCTGGCTTTGCCGCCCACACAGCCCTGCGTGAGACGCCCATGGAGCTCGCCATGAAAGACTTCATGGTATCTCGAGCTTATCTACCCAGAAGTGCACTAATGTGGGAATTTGGCACGCACCGACACCTCGATTACGATCACTGGAAAGCATCTACTGGCACAATTGAAGGGAATTATGGATCACTGATCGTGAAAGCCAGTAAAAATCAGGCATCACTAGTATCACCATCGCTGATCACCATCGAAAAACGGCATGATCTACTGATACTCGGCATCAAGCAGACGGCAGCTATCAGACAAATTGAAGTATTTAGTCAATCTAACAAGCAATCGCTCTCTGGCCCACTTGATATCAAGAGTTTGACCGATACCACAGCAGGTATCGAAATCCCGCTGGAGTGGGGGGAAACAGAGACACAACATGGATTTGAAATAATTTTCACATTTGGTAGCGTGATTAAGCAGTTTCAGCTAGATCATGTGGTATTGTTGCCCAATTCTGTCGCTGACAACCTCAAAATCGAGAGAGCGAAATAATGATAACGGAGAGTCTAAAACTAAAAAGTCACCAGTGAAAATCAAATCTCCATACCCACAGACAGGCCTGATATGTCACAGCGTCATCCGGCGCTTGTGAAATATACAAAGCTTCATTGTCTGATGACGTTACGCTTATCAGAGCTACGGGTTTTATGGTCATTCAATAGTTTAGGTAAACCATCCCAAGTCATGATTGCAAATACAATAATTGACGCCTTACACCGCCATCAGCAATTGACTTAGGAGCGAGGATTTATTAACTTCAGGATCTTGAGGCAGGATTTTTGTTCGTATTCAAGGCGTAAAAACGGGCGCATAGCTGGCTACACAACTGTTTTTACAACGCGGAAGACGGACAAAAAGACAAGTCAAGATCCGGAAGTTATTAAATCCTCGCTCCCCCTTAGGCTTTTCGATACTTATAAACTGGCCCCCCGGTTGCAATTTCTCCTTTTTTCAACGGTGTGGTCATGAGTTTCTGTGCCATAAACCGTAGTTGATACATAAGCCCGATAGCCGTTTCTATCTTATCTGGCGCTCCATTGAAGGCCTCATGCAGGGAATTGAGTAGGCTGCTGTAACCCTCTGTGAAATTATTCGACAACACTCTGCCGTAGCTGTCTTCGGGAAACTGTTCTGAAGTGGGATCCGATTTCATGGGATAAACACCTTCAGAAACAAAGGCAACGGGATCACCACCATAGCTGAATTTGTCGTCGTCACTCTGGATCAGTTTACTGCCATAATAAATTTCCCCAAAACGGTAATAATGTGCTGGCTCTCCTGGTGAATCAAAAGGATTGGTACTGCTACCTTCACCTTGCTTGATGATAATGTCGATGGCTTTGTTGGCACTAATCGAATCGGTGATGGGAAATATCACATCCGGGCCGAACATGCTGAGAACCTGGCGATCCTGATAACCAAAATCTTCTGCTGGTAATTCGTTAATTTTCTTTTTTAAAGCATCGTAGTATTCGCCAATGGTGCGGTAGGTAGCGTCCTGACTTCGCAAGCTTCCCACAGGCACAGATTCTTCGGGTTCTTCGATTACCATGAAGGTGTTTTTTACCAAGTCCATGGAAAAGGGCTCAATATGCACGGTAAAATCAGCTCCGCCGATGCCCATCGGCAGAGGGCCAGGATAGTCGGGCACAAAGTCCGGATTGTTAATGCTGGGGCTACCACCGAGTGATACCAGAATATTGGCGGAAATGGTCATGTGCAGCATTTCTTCTATAACCACGGAACGAATCAATCCAGCGATTTCATCGTTAAGTCCAGGCTTGAGCGAATAATAAGCCGTCAGGTAGGGTGGAATCGTGCTGTGCTCTAATTCCACTGCTTTTTGTAAGTAGGGGTAGAGATCGGACTTGCTAGTGCTGGCTTCAATTCCTGCGATCAGTTTTGGATCAATCTTTAACATGACTCTTCTCCCTGATTTTTGGAGTGATTGCGGGCCAGTATCTGCATAAGGTAATCCAGTTTACCACCAGGATCAGGCACCGTATCTGCATCTATCTTATGAGTCTTGGTAATCGCGGTTGGAGCGGGACAGATCGGGCGATCCTGCGGTTGACCTTTAAGCGGCAAACCATTGCTGTCCAGGTTTTCAAGCCACTTGAGTATACCCATCCGTTTATTGGCAGAAAGGTCACGACTGACTGGCATGGAGTTGGGATCAGACACGGGTAAGGAAAAACTGAGTTTCAACGGCTTTAGATATTTGACCACACTATCGTAGTCACCCAGCTCCACCAGATGCTTGCTCATAATTGGGTAGAGGTTTCCATACTGCTCCATGATGGGTTGGATATCCCGATACCAGGTCGGCTCGTCGGGATCCTCCCAGGCATCCCAGATTAATATACTGATAAAATTCCAAAGGTCATAAACATAGTCAGTCGGAGCGATCTGTAGACTATAACCCACACCGTAAACCTGACCATCCAGATAGCCTCTGGGTGTGCCTGGCCCCGCTGCATCGGCCTTCAACGTCAGCTGGGCGTGCCCACTGGCATCAATGCTCAAGCTATCTGGATAATGCATGGCAGAGGCTGGCTTACCAACAGCTGGCACAGGCCACTTTTTCATATTCAAGGTGGCGCCAGTACCTGCACCACCCAGCATGGCATTGTTGGCACTAATCAACAAATCTAACGCTACGGGATAACCAAAACGTGTTGCATAGAAATCCAGGTTAACTTCCTCACCAGGATTGAGGCGATACACATAATTATCCACCCGTGCATACAACCCATCACAGCTCTCCACAACTAACACTTGATACTTATTGGAACCCATATTTTTCAGAAGAACTAATGGATGATTTTTCAGGTTCGATGTCAACCAGTCATCGTCTGAATAATTAAAATCAACAATGCCAGCGCTCTGCGTGTACCAACCTTGGTCTAGATAGTTCACCTTACCAAGTAATGCGACTTTAGTTTCCGCTACGCATTGTCCTTGAACCAACTCACCACACCTGTCAACAGCCATGTAAAGAGCACCAATATCCTTCAAATCACCACTGGCACCGAGAATTGGCAGGCTATGCCCAAGATCCACACTCATTGTTTTCTGTTGTGGATGATCCAGACACTGAAAACCATACACCTCATTGGCGGGCGCCGTAGGATTGCCGCAAACTAGTTGCGTTACCATTTGTCGCCCCAACACAAAATGTTTGGGTTCAGCTTTTGTGGTTGGCCCAATGGTACCAATAACCACTCCAGTTGTGTAATCATCAGCTTCAGGACTGCGATCAAAACCAAAAACATTGAAGCGTATTGACAATAAACCATCTTCACTGGCGACTTTTAGAGCCTGTAGAATTGGATAGCCAGTCACATTTCCCCACTCTACATCTCCAAGTTTTGACTGGAAAGCCGCCGCCAGTGTCTGATCAAAATTTTGTGGGATTTGCTGACGTTTCCACAGATCGGTGAAAGTGGAAACCATGTATTCGCTATCCAGCAGACGATTGCCCTGTAGATCATCCAAAGCAATTCTTAGCCCCCAAATCTGCGACACTGCCTGCTGTTGTGGATCTAAATCCACTAACTTGCCTGCCACTCGGTCATTGGAACCAGCAATCAACAATCCAATGGTTGCATCATCTCGTTCATCAGTAATCAGTTTTCCCTGTTGAGCTGCACCGGTAATTCGGCAGCCCAACATGCGCCAGGCACCTGTACCTTCCGGGTTCCAATAGCCGTTAGTACGCTGGTTATTCCCAGCCCCCTGCCCCACCATCATTTTCTGGAACTGGGGTTCAAAGACGTCGCTTTTGTAGTGGCGAACATCGTTGTTAACCGTTGACGTATCAGCCTGAAAACGCCCAGAAAAATGCAGGCGTGGCCATCCAAGATAGCTCATTGAGTATTTCCTCCTGTGAAATCAAGATTGCTCCAGTTGGTATTTTCGGCAGGCTTCGCCACGAGATTTCCAGTAGACTCTGGTTCAAACAGATGGCAAGGAGGTGGGTCAGACGGACACATCAGTGCAACTTGATCCCAGGTCTTTTTAGGATCCGGTTTTTTAATGCTGAAATCCGTGTAATTTTGGCTTACAAAAGGGGCATTCGGTGGTGTAGTCGGCGATCCTGAGAAATAAAAGGACTGAGGTTTGAGATATTTCTTGTCTGCATCCAACCATTGATCCTTGAAGAAACCATAGGCAAACCAAATATTAGAGCCACCGGGATCAACAACATAACGATAGGCTTGAAGGCTATTATTGAGATGAGTACTATCCTCGGCGCTGTAAGGTAGATGTTTGATGAAATCAGGGCGAGGCGGATGATTGTAGGGAGAAAATAAGCAGCAAGCAGGCATATTAGCTGGTCGGTCTTGCTCATAGGTTAGGAAGTATGCCTTGTTACCCAGTGAGATAAAGGAACAAGTAAACTGGTTACTGATGGGAAAGATAGGCAAACAACGTTTTTCGTAATGCTCCATCATTGCGCCATACCCATCGCCGTCTTCTGGTAAATAGCGAATGTCAAAATAGGTGGTGCCGTACGACACCTCATAATCCTCGCCTTCTTTTAATCCTTCCGGAGGGTTGAAATACGGCGGAAGATTGTTTTCAAAGTGCTTGAATACCCGAAACATAGTCCAGTTGCTAACCCAGTTATCAGGATATTTCGGCTCGGCTGGATCGGTTGGAGAGCGTGTTTCTATACACTCATCAGCATCACAATGACAAGGATTGTGTACTCCCTTGGTTTGATAGACCGGTGATAGAGTATCGCATTTGTTTTTATCCCTACAAGCCACCAAGAAACTAAAAAAACTGAATACAATCAACAAGCGAACAAGTATTTGTATAGAAGTATGTGGTTTCATAGTTATTCCATCAATGTGTACCAGAAGAATAAAAATCCTTTTCTCTAAATCAGAGATTGTATTGAATGACCATTTGCCAATAGTTTGATGGCGAAATCAAAATAAAAAATCATGGCTAGTGCTCTGTCAAGGTTATATTGACGGGTATAGAGAGTTGAGAAGTGGTTAGCTGCTAGGCGCACGAGAGCAGGACTAGCAGGCTAATCCAAACGAGTGCAACAACGCAGATGACCATTTATCGGCTTTCTATACCCGTCAATATAATGTTGACGGAGCACTAGAAGGACGGCCGAATATAGAAACCTGCTGAGAAAAGCCTCCCCTCCCCTGATGTTTTGATCATATGGTGAAACACCACCATAGATTTCACCCATCGAGCATTATTGTGGTCAAAATCCGCTCCAAGCGGATTAAATAGGTACCGATACCCAATTGCTAATAGACAGACAAATATAGCTTGAAGAAAACCTTATCTTCATAGCAAAGTTTCTGTTAGTTGAATGACCCTGGAATTGAAGTTACTGAAGATTTTTTCTGCAGCTTTTGTATACAGACCTCATCTTCGTATTGGACCCCTTTGAATTATGTATGAGTCACTTCATAATATTTGTTAACAATATACTCTTTAATACAGACAAATGTAATATTTTTTTACACTTTCTCCGTCATTGTAAATAACAACAAGGGGAATCTTGATGTGTACCTATCTCCTTTCACATTAATTGAGAAGGTCACAATATTAGGTGTTGCAATCATAGATTTAAGGAACGGTCATGGAATACATCAACAACTGACTTGTCTTGTTGTCCGTCATCGGTGTTATCGCAACAGTTACATAGCCGTGTGTAATTTCGACTGAATAAGGTTTCTTGTGAATCCAACTAGCTTAGTGATCACCTCATCAACTGATGAGAAGCGCGGGGCAGAAAAACCATAACGCTTTGTTTATAATAGAATTAATAATTAATGTTGGTTTATTCAATACATTAGTGATCACTATTATTCTTGTATTAAATATTTAGTCAAGTAATCAAATATTGTCATTTTCACGTCTAGAAGATTAGGTAACGTAAATTCTTCTAGACTCGGCAATATAAATGCAAAAAATGTTTTTCGTTCATAGGATATATATTCTTAAAGTAGTTCTATGCCTTTTCACTTTTTCAACTCAGGCAAATACTCAAAATGGAAATTTCCAGGTGGATATTCATAGCCGTGAAAATGTACGAAGTTTCTATAATGCAGTCTATAACGCATCTAACAACGTAGCAGTTGACTGGACAGGAGATGTCAGAACGTGCAGTGCTGGAGAGAGTTCGCAAACATACAAAGACGCTACGTTACGTCGTATAAATTTTTTTCGTGCAATGGCTGGAGTGCCTGCATGGATTACATTTAGTGCTTCCGCTAATGCAAGTGCAAGATCAGCAGCATTACTGGCTTCAGCAAATAACGCGTTGTCACATTTTCCACCGCAATCCTGGACGTGCTATTCATCAGCAGGTGCTCAAGGATCGGCAAGCTCTAATATTGCTTTAGGTAAAATCGGGGCAAATGCGATTACAGCCTATATCGAGGACGCTGGTAGACATAATTTATCTGTTGGACACCGGCGTTGGTTGCTGTACCCACAAACCAGAGTAATGGGAGCTGGAGATATTTCTCCTCAGCCTGGAACAGGTCAAAAAGCAAGCGCAATAACAATATTTGATGATCAGTATGGTCGTGCACGTCCTCAAACTCGCAATCAATATGTGACTTGGCCACCCACTGGATTTGTTCCTTATCAATTGATTTTTCCTCGGTGGTCATTTTCTTTAGCAAATGCTGATTTTTCGCATGCGAGTGTCTCGGTAACACTCAATAATCAAGAAATTCCGTTAGAAATTCTTCCAATCGGAAATGGTTATGGCGAAAATACTATTGCATGGGAGATTAACAGCTCAGAATTAATCAAACCCAGCACAGACCTTGTCTACAACGTAGAAATCCACAATGTATTAATCGATGGCCGCTTTTCAAAAGATTTCAACTATCAAGTCAAGGCATTTGATCCTGCCATAGAAGGTTCGGATACTGTATTGTCAAATATCTCTGGTGCTTCTCAAATTGGATTAGAAGAAATTAATCAATATCGAGTGAACCGAATTCCCAATGCCAACACACACCAAATTTTGATAGCACAACGCTCGCTATACCAACACATTGCTACCGCAGAATATGGTCTGGAAGAATTAACAGTCAATACAACAAATGCCGACAAAACCATCTCAAATTTCACATCAAACAGCGGACACTCTTCGTATCACTTGTCTCATAGAGCAGGCGTTGATCATCAATTAGGATTTGATCGACAATTTCTGGTCAATCCTAATTCTAATCTTGTATTTTACAGTCGTATTAGTTGTGCTTCTGTAGATGAAGTTGCAAGAGTGCAGGCTTCTTTGGATGATGGCAATTCATGGCAAGATGTTTATAGTCAACCCGGCGTTCTCTATGGTTTGCGTGAGTTAGATTTTACAGTTCGAACCATTCACCTTGATGAATTTGTTGGAAAAATTATTCGCTTAAGATTTAATTACACATCTCAATTAGGATGGCATTGCAACATAGCAAACAGTGGTTGGTATCTGGATGACATTGTACTCAATAATGTTGATGAGTTAACACAGACCCAGTTGATGAATATTACACACACAGTATTTCAGTTTACTGCTGATGAAATCACAGATCATGTACTAGCTGCTCGTGGAATTCTATTCAATGGTTTTATTGGTCAATGGGGAAGAGCATTGACTGTACAGGTAATTTCTGACGCCTCGTTGTCCACTATTGAAGCACAAGCAACACTACCACCCATTGTCAAACCACCGACATCAAGCAATCAGCGAACCAACTTTCCAGCCAATAATAATGTTCCATACGAAGCTTGTTCGCTGGATGTTGACAATAACGGGAGTGTGGACGCATTAACTGATGGCTTGTTATTTATTCGACACATGTTTGGCAACCGTGGTGAAAGCTTGATAGAGAGTGCATTGGGAGATGCTTGTACTCGATGTACGTCTTTTGAAATAGAAACCTTTCTGGAGCAATGCGCCGCTATCGGTGCGTCAGATATTGATGGCAATGGAGTTATTGATGCGCTAACGGATGGATTGTTAAAAATTCGCTTCATATTCGGTATTCGTGGCGCAGCCCTCATCGATAATTCTGTAGGCGATAACTGTTCACGTTGCACGGCAATAGAGATTGAAACACATTTAGGTGGTTTGACGGAATAAAGTTACCAAGATTGCGCAGGATTTTTGATTCTGACCGAACCATCTCAAAAGGCGCATAGTCATTCTACGCAACGATTGAGATTGCGTTGGTCAGGAGCAAAAAGACAAG
>JAZGEP010000126.1:0-7002 GCA_036478815.1 Methylococcales bacterium | reverse complement strand
ATTGACACTCAACGTAATTTTGCCGTTTTCGGTAAATTTGCTGGCATTACTCAGCAAGTTGAATAAAATCTGTCGTATCTTGGTGGAATCAGCATACATTTGGCTGGGCAGCGGATTAATGTGGACTTCGAGCTGGTTGTTATTTTGCTCGATCAACGGTTGAATGGTGCTAACAATATCGTTGATGAGTTCTTGCAGATCAAAAAACTCCAGGAACACAGTCATTTTTCCTGATTCAATTTTTGAGATATCCAGCACATCATTAATCAAGGACAACAGGTGTTTACCGGCGGAACAAATTTTATGCAGGTCGTCCTCAAACTCTTTCACCCCTGCTGCTTCAGCATCTTCAATTAATATTTCAGAGTACCCGATAATCGCATTCATTGGAGTGCGTAGCTCATGGCTCATATTCGCCAAAAAGGAGCTTTTTGATTGATTGGCATTTTCTGCTTCATCACGCGCTATATTAGCTTCATCAATCGCAGTCTTCAGTTTAGTCGCCATATGGTTAAAACTATTTGCGAGATCACCAAAATCGTCATCACCTTCTATATCTATCTGTTCATCCAGATGACCCTTACCAAAGGCTTCCGCACCATATTTAAGCGTATGAATATTACTGCGCAGGTAATGGATTAATAGCCAGCTGACCAGCATGGCAAGGAAAGTTGAGATTGTGAATATAATGAGATTTAAGCGCTGCACCAAAGCCGCTTTTTCTTCATCATTTCGAGCGGCTACTAATACGGTCTTTTCTTCACTATTCTTCAGGGCTGTAATTGTCAGAGTCGCTTTTTCAACAATATCATCAGGTAATGTCTGTTGAAAATCAGTCAGGTTTTTCGAAGTGTAGATCTGCAGCCACTCAGCGTGAATTTTATCATAGAGAATGATAAAGGAATTAATGTCAGCAGCGTTTCGCGAATCTGTGCGTCGACGTGCTTGCTCAACTAAATGATTAATCCTGTCCAGTTTCGCAACAATATCTTCAGTTTCTGCCTTATTAAGCGCCTTAGCACCAATTTGCACTCTAAGCTTGTGGAAAATCGAAATTTCTTTTTTTCGTTGGTCAAAAGCCTGATCGATTTGACTCGCTAATAACTGCCGATCAACAGCATTGCGAAGCTGATAAAGCGCTTTTGCTCGTTGTGAACTCCCCCACCAATTAATCGCTAAATTAGCCGCAAATAGCAGAAAAATAATAGAAAAGGAAAGCGCTAAACGTTTGCCAATGCTCATTATAAATTAAGTGTGGTCTATTTCTTGTATTGATAGATGGTGTTCAAAAGCTACCAGTTACGAATAGGGATTTTAACGCTAGCATATTGACAATTGCAATTCTGTTCGTTGCAAACTTAAAAGGAAAATAACGTTTCTTGGCTGAAAAGGCAAAAATCTCATAATCAAGTCACCTATAAATAATTCTCAGGAAACCAATTGGGAAATCAACTAAGGCATCAAGTCTAGCTTGATGTTTTAACCAACCGTCGAATTTGACGAATCAGTCATATTTAACAGCTGGGATACCACTTCATCACCAGCAAGAAAAGCTTATAACTAATTAATAAATTGTTAAAAATCATGTCTTCAAAGAAGTTGGCACATTCGCTGCTTTGTTATATTTAAAGGCAAGTAACAATGTAAATTCTCCAGTGACTGGAGATATGAGTAATGAATATCTGTAATTGCTTTGCCTCAGCAATCATTGCTTGTCTTTTTCTATTCACAAACTTAGGAAATAAGCCCATGAAAACAAACAACCTAGAACAAGAAAGTTTCACTGGTTCCAGAAATTTCCTCTGGCGAAATCCAGAGTCGCGCTTCCAAATTACTAATGTCGGCAAATCATTGCGCAAGGGGAAAAACCCCGTCTCGTCTTGCATCAGCATCATTATTATGTTCCTGAACACAGTGACTTATGCCCATACCCTCGAACACACCAAATCCGAACTGGATCTGTATGATGAAGGTGAGGTGACTCGTTATAATGGTGTAGCAAGTTATACGTTACCTGATCATTTGACTTTTTCAGAAGGCAAGTATTCGCAAGATTGGCATTTTTTTGACAAAGCAGTCAGCGACATCGCAATCGGTCTCAATGGGTCTGTCGAACACATTAGATCCAAGCTCGAACTGATCTTGAATAACAAAGGTGAGGTTATTCGTTATAATGGTGTAACAACGTATGCTTTACCTAAAGACTTGTTTGTTTCAAGAGGCAAACACTTACAAAATTCGCGTTTTTTTGATGTGACTTTCAGTGACACAGAGGTCAGCTTGCAAGAGTCTGTTTGGGTGATTGGGCAAAACCATGATTTTGCCCCCGGTGAACCACCAATCAAAACTTTCGGCTCTTCCAACTCTTCGTGGCAGCCTGCAGATCGCGCCGCTGCGCGCATTGCAGTAGACTCTGATGGAACTCCGTGGGTAGTTAGTAAAAGCGGTAAAGTATATAGGCTTAGCGGGTCAACCTGGGAAAAAATAGATGCCAATCCGATTACTAGCGACATTGCCACTGGCAAGGATGGTTCTGTGTGGAGAGCCACTCTGAATAGCGTTGATAAATGGATTAATGACACTGCACTCTGGCAAAACTATTCTGTCCCTGGAATAGCAACACGTATTGCTATCGACAATGCCGGAAACCCTTGGATCATTAACTCTGAAAAAAAAATATATCGTCTAAATAGATCAAACTGGGAAAAAATGCCTGGAAGGGCTATCGATATTGGCAGTAGTGGTCATCGGATTTGGGTGACAGGAGACAATAAAGTCATTTACTTCTGGGACGAAAATGACAATGACTGGGAAAAAGCAATGCAAAAAAACCCATCGAATATAGGATGGTGGACAGCAATTACTGGTAAAGCTGTTTCGGTTGACCATACAAGGCACCTTGGGATTATTGATCAAAATCCGCATGGAGTGAATTTTGGAGCACTCAAAGCGACCCCATAGGATAATATACACGGATGTATTTCATCATAATGAGTAAGGAGCGAGAATTTAACAACTTCCGGATCTTGACTTGTCTTTTTGTCCGTCTTCCGCGTTGTAAAAACAGTTGCGTAGCCAGCTAGAGCTAAGTTTCTACGCCTTGAATACGAACAAAAATCCTGTCTCAAGTTCCGGAAGTTATTAAATCCTCGCTCCTTATTGGATTCCTGCTCTCTTTGCTTCATCCCAGATCTCATCGAGCTCATCCAATCCAGTGTCTTCCATTACCCGACCACTGTTTTCAAGTTTATGTTCGATATACTGGAAACGCTTGGTGAATTTTCTGCTTGCGCGACACAATGCTGTTTCTGCATCTACATGAGTATGCCGAGCCAGATTAACCACTGCAAACAATAAATCTCCAATTTCATCTTC
The DNA here is from genome assembly GCA_036478815.1 of Methylococcales bacterium. Classification (GTDB taxonomy): domain Bacteria; phylum Pseudomonadota; class Gammaproteobacteria; order Methylococcales; family DRLZ01; genus DRLZ01. Next base: position 3,627 of record JAZGEP010000126.1, on the reverse strand, counting down.
GATGCTGTCCAGATCAGCCTCGTCTATAGCCTCTTTAACTTCTTGCAATTCCTCATGGATTTTTGCAATAACAGGCTCTACTTCTGTCCAGTCAAAGCCAGCATTCGCAGCACGTTGCTGAGTTTTTGTGGCTTGAATTAAAGCAGGTAAGTTCCGGGCTATCCCATCCAAACGGCTGAAATGATCAGCTGATTTGGCATTGCGTTCGACAGTTTTTATCTTTTCCCAGGCCTGTTCTCGCTCTTGCTGGGTAGAATTCTCAGCATCACCAAAAATATATGGATGCCGTCTGATTAGCTTATCGGATAATCCAGTGACCACTGCATCAAAATCAAACAGCCCATCTTCCTGTGCAATCTGGCTGTAAAACACAACTTGCAGTAATAAATCACCCAGCTCATCACGTAAGTCGTCGATGTTGTTGCGTTGTATCGCATCGACGACTTCATAAGCCTCTTCGACTGTGTGTGCGGTGAGACTGTGAAAGTCTTGTTTTAAATCCCATTCACAACCTGTTTGTGGATGGCGCAGTTGCGCCATTAGCTCCAACAGGTGTTGCATGGAACTCATTAAAAATCGCTGTTGAATTGTTGCTGATACGCGCTTCGAAATTCATCCAATGTAAACGCGTGATTTTGGGTGCCTGCTGAGGCGACTTTGATCGCCCCAATCAAGGATGCAATTCGACCAGTGATTTCCCAATCCAGATGATTTTGCATGCCGTATAACAAACCCGCTCGGTAAGCATCGCCGCAACCTGTTGGATCAACCACTTGTTTTGCAGTAACCGGTGGAATCTCGACCACACCATCTTTAACGAAAATATTCGAGCCCTGTCCACCGAGCGTAATAATTGCTGCATCAACATATTCAGTCAACTGTTGTGGAGACAACCCGGTTTTTTCTTCCATCAAACGTGCTTCATAATCATTTAACGTGACCCAGCGTGCCAGTTTTAAAATATCCAGCAATTCATCACCAGAAAACATCGGCATCCCCTGACCAGGATCAAAGATAAACGGAATACCAGCATCAGCGAACTGTTGAGCATGTAAGATCATGCCATCTTTACCATCTGGCGAAACCGTTCCTAATTCAACATCTTTATCAACTGGAATTGAATTTTGATGGGAAAATGACATTGCACCAGGATGAAAGGCTGTAATCTGATTATCATCCAAATCAGTCGTAATAAACGCTTGAGCTGTATAAGCGTTTTCGATCCCCCAAATCTCGTCCTGATTAATCCCGCACTCATCCAGCCACTTGGCATAAGGACTAAAATCCTGTCCAACTGTTGCCATAATCAACGGGTCACCACCCAACAGCTTCAAGTTATACGCAATGTTACCCGCACAACCACCGAATTCGCGACGTAACTCTGGAACTAAAAAAGCAACATTGAGAATATGCACCTGATCGGGCAGGATGTGATCTTTAAAACGGTCTTGAAACACCATAATCGTATCGTAGGCCATCGAACCTGTAATCAGTACACTCATTGTTACTCCTGAATAGTTAGTGGGTTTAGCGTTGCAGCTTGTATTTAAGGAACGTGCATGGAATAACTCGAACAATGATGGCGCAGGATTTTTGTTTCTGACTGAACAATCTCAAGAGGAGCATCGTTGTTCTACGCAACGATTGAGATGATATAGTCAGGAGCAAAAAGACCAGCCAGAATGTTCAAGTTATTTCATGCACGTTTATGAGGGCAAAACCTGTGAAGCCGTCACATAGATTATGTCCAATTCAATCCTGTTAAAGAGAGTCAGTTTTTCACATTACACGGTTTCGCTGAAAGTGGTGTTTACACTTTGAATTGAGGTAATAATGACCCTTTGAGTTCATTGAATGCAGGAAAACAGACATAGTTTGAGAGTATTCACATCAGGCAGATGAACCCTCGCGCTATTTGAATCCACAAGGAATTTTATTCAGCCTGAAATTCCCTGTTATTCCACTCCTACCATAACAGTCCTTGTGAATCCAAATAGCTAAGCGATCATCTCAACAACTGAAGAGAAATGTAGGCAAGAACAAATTATTTGAGATCAATCACTCGGTTTTTGAGGTTGAATATTGCAAATCGAAGTTTGCTGAATAAATTAGTAGTCTGCTGATTGGCATTAACCAAACTTTTAATACCATCAATTGCTTGATAAAACATTGTATATCGTTTGGGTGTGCCGTATCCAAGTGTTTCTGCAAGCTTCAATTGATATTTGGCATTACTCAATAACAAATGTAGTTGTGCAACATCAACTTTTTGGTTATTAGAAACTTGCCTAGTCAGTCCTTCAGCCTTAGTAATCATCAACTCTGCGCGATATAAGGGTAGTGGTATTGTGTAATTAGCCACTAGAATAGATTCCAGCAACACTTCAATCACATGTTTGGCTTTTTCCACCTGATTCTGAGTTAACAGTTGGTTAATTCCCTGTATTCCTTGAACAAACACCTCTACAGGCATATTCAACGATTTAATTGAGATATCACTGACATAACCTTTAAGCAATCGCCGCACTTGCTGGATTCGACCAAGCTGCCATTGCTTATCAATTTCTTCTTTCCTGTGCTGAATCACATCATAATTTGTTAGTTGATCGTTAACGACATTAACGACCATAACCGGTACAGACTGTAATGTTGGGTGTTTTTCAATCAGCTCATTAAGCTTTTCCAGCGCTCCATTGAGTTGTTGTTGTGCAGCAGCCGGGTCTCCTATTTCAAGTTGTTGTAAAGCCTCACATATTTTTAAAACAATATGGACAGCTTGGTGATGTATTAATGCCCGTTGTTGAGAAACTTGTTGCCCAACATGAGCATCCACATCTTTCTGAATCTGCGCAATGATCATTTCAAATTGCGGTGGTCGAGGTATTGAAGACATTACAGCAGATTTAGCGACTACTCCAAAGCAACTCATACTCATGCAAATTACGCCTAGACAATGCATCGTGTACTTAGATACTCTCAATCTTAACCTCTGTTCCAAGACTTCAAACTCATCACTGACAAGCAATATTTGCACCATATGATAGCATGCAAGTCTGAGTTCATACAGCTACATCTTGATTCAGAAGGGAGGGTTCAATAATACTCGATGCTAAGGAACGTGCATGGAATAACTTCGACAACTGACTTGTCTTGTTATCCGTCTTCGGTGTTGCCGCAACAGTTATATAGCTCACTATACGCCTGTTGCTGCGCCTTGAAGACAAACAACAATCCTGCGCCAGTTGTCGAAGTTATTTCATGCACGTTCCTAAGCACTGGGCTTGTCTATTAATCCAAAACAACACTGCGACTTTGAATTTTATGAAGGAATGGAACGTAAATAACATGCACAATGATAACGCAGGATTTTTGTTTTTGACCAAACGACCTCAAGAGGAGCATAGTTGTTCTATGCGACGATTGAGATCGTTTGGTCAGGAGCAAAAAGACAAGTCAATATATACAAGTTATCTAATTTCAATTAATTATACACATTGCGCTTGGGTGCTGATTTTAAATAATGTGGAACTTAAAGTAAAAACGAGGATCAATACCTTATCTTTCTGATATTAAGAGGAAAAGGAAATGGCTGAAGTCGTCGCACACGAAGGAAATCAATTAACTCTT
>JAZGEP010000125.1:0-5690 GCA_036478815.1 Methylococcales bacterium | reverse complement strand
TGCCCACCCCGCTGGCACCAAACACCACATAACTGGCACCGGAGTTATTGCCATTGGGATCAGCACGGTAAGCGCCGATCAACAGGTCATCGACGCCATCGCCGTTGACATCGCCCGCCGCGCTCACCGAGCCGCCCGAGTAGTCTTTCCTGGTCACACCGTTGAGCACAAAGCCGTTGCTGCCATCGAGATTGGAGAGTTCCAGCGTGCCGCTGCTTCCCACCCCGCTGGCGCCAAACACCACATAGCTGGCGCCGGAGCCACTGCCGTTGGGATTGGCACCGATCAGCAGGTCATCGACGCCATCACTGTTGACATCGCCTGCCGCGCTCACCGAGCCGCCCGAATGGTCAAACGCGGTCACGCCGTTGAGCACAAAACCGCTACTGCCATCGAGACTGGACAGCTCAAGCGTGCCGCCGGTGCCCACCCCGCTGGCGCCAAACACTACATAACTGGCGCCGGAGCCACTGCCGTTGGTATCGGCACCAGGAGCACCGATCAGCAGGTCATCGACACCATCGCCGTTGACATCGCCTGCCGCGCTCACCGAGTAGCCCGAGAAGTCTAACGCGGTCACGCCGTTGAGCACAAAGCCGTTGCTGCCATCGAGACTGGACAGCTCCAAGGTGCCGCTGCTGCCCACCCCGCTGGCACCAAACACCACATAACTGGTGCCGGAGTAACTGCCGTTGGGATCGGCACTGGAAGCACCGATCAACAGGTCATCGACGCCATCGCCGTTGACATCGCCCGCCGAGCTCACCGAGCGGCCTGATAGGTCACTCTCGGACACACCGTTGAGCACAAAACCGTTGCTGCCATCGAGACTGGATAGTTCAACCACTGCATCTTGCGCCAGCGCAGGGGTGGCGAGCCCGATCAGCGATAAGGCTACCAGCGGTGCGATCTGCCGGCGTGTCGTTGCGCGCAGTGTCTGGCGGATGGCGACACTTAGTGGCGATGGGTTGATTGGGTTACAAAGCAGCTTGGTCGCTGTGAGGACGTTGCGGTGGAATCCAGGTTTTTTATTATTCATGATTCAATTCCCAATTGCAGTATTCTGCAGTTGCCTTGACTGCTCTGTCATTTGCTGAAAAATGGTACTTGATTTTACTTTGACATAAGTACATGCATAACATAACTTGAACATTTTGGCTGGTCTTTTTGCTCCTGACAAAACGATCTCAATCGTTGCGTAAAACAAGTAAATGAGCACTTTCCAGACAGCGATTGGACAAAATAGAGGGTAAGCTAAGTAGTTACAATTATTTATGCTCAGAGACTTACACTTCCCTCACATGGTTGAGAGATTTATAACAAGTTGATTGCTGTCGAGAACCAGGCGCTGAAGCCTGTGCGCCTTTCTTTCAATTGACAAAAAAAGCTCGGGATAATTCACTACACGAATTTATGTCGTGTTTGCCTGCAACTTACCAATATCAGCGATTTGCAGAAACAACTGTTGAAGTTGCTGGAGTAACGCCAAACGATTGGCTTTTAATAATGGATCATCAGCCATCACCATAACGTTATCAAAAAACTCATCAATTGGATTTTTTAGCGCTGCTAAATGCCGCAAAGCAGCGGAATAGTCATATTGATCCAGTATTGGTGTGACTGTTTCTCTTGCTTGTTGGGTCGCTGTATACAATGTTTTTTCGGCTTCATCAGTTAAGATTTCTGTCTTCACATCACTACTGACTTTTTCTTCTACTTTACGTAATATATTGCGGATACGTTTATTTGCTGCTGCCAGACTGTCTGCTTCTGGTTGACGACGAAAGCTTTGAACAGCTTCCAGTCGACGCATAAAGTCAACTGGTCGAGTAGGATTGACAGTTTTAACAGCATCAAACTCATCTGGTAAATATCCCAGGTCGAGGCTATACCCGCGCAATCGATCAATTAAAAATTCAACGATTTTAACTTGCGTTCCATCTTCTATATGAGCATGTTTTTGTTGTTCCAGCGCTTGGCTCACCAAATCTGCAAGATCAAGATCCAGGTTTTTCTCTATCAGAATGCGTAATAGACCCAATGCTGCACGACGCAAGCCATATGGATCTTTCACTCCAGTTGGAATCATACCGATACTGAAAATCCCAACCAGTGTATCCAGCTTATCTGCAAGTGAAACAATTTGCCCTGTTGTTGTGGACGGCAACTCACCACCGGATTGGCGTGGCATATAGTGTTCTTGCAGTGCGCTTGCTACCTGTTCTGTCTCACCATCTTTTAATGCGTAATAACGCCCCATGACACCTTGCAGACTGGCAAACTCGCCAACCATATCAGTTAATAGATCCGCTTTGCAGAGATGCGCAGCACGTTTAGCGCTGTTAATATCAGCATTTAAACGCTCAGCAATATGCTGACTGATTTTTTCTAACCGTTGGGTTTTATCGAGCATACTGCCCAGTTTTTTCTGTTCAACTACGTTTCCAAGTTCTGTGACGCGTTGTTCCAAGGATTTCTTTGTGTCTTGATTCCAGAAAAACGCAGCATCTCCCAAGCGTGGCCGAATGACGCGCTCGTTCCCTTGTTGAACAATCTCTGGGTTGCTGGTGTCGATATTTAGAATGGTAATAAAATGAGGTAATAGCTGACCCTGTTTGTCTTTTACGGGTACGTATTTTTGATTGGTTTGCATGGTGGTGATTAATACTTCGTCAGGAAGTTTGAGATAGTCTTCCTCAAAATTACCGACCAAAGCAACTGGCCATTCAACCAAGGCGGTAATTTCATCCAGCAACGCATCATCGTATAAGGCGATACCATTCAGTTTGTCTATTTTTTGTTGGATCTGCGTTTTGATGGTGTCGCGACGCGCTTCAAACTCAGCAATGACGTAACCATCTCGCTGTAAACGCAATAAATAATCTGCCGGTTTGTCAATTGCAATTGCAGCTGGTGCGTGAAAACGATGCCCGTAACTCAAACGGTCTGTGGTTAACCCCAGAATGTTTGCTGGTAAAACTTCAGTCCCATACAACAACAACAACCAATGTACTGGGCGCACAAACTGATGATCGCTATCGCCCCAGCGCATGCGCTTTGGTATTGGTAAGCTGTTCAAACTTTGATTGAGTATCTCAGGTAACAACTGCTGCACAGTTTGACCTTTACTGAGCTCACGAAAACACAACCATTCGCCTTTTGCAGTTTTCAAGGTTTGCAATTGATCGACAGTGGTTGCATTGGTTTTTGCAAAACCTAAAGCAGATTTAGTTGGTTTACCATCAGCGTCATAAGCAGCGCTAATCGGAGGACCACGTCGTTCCACTTGTTGATCGGGTTGACTGGCTGCTAATTGCTTGATTAGTACAGCCAGTCGACGTGGTGTTGCGTAGGCTAAAATTTCGCCATGCTCCAACCCTGCTTCATCAAGACCTTTGCTGATACCTTGTCGTAATGCATCGCGCAGTTTTAATAAAGCTTGCGGCGGCAGTTCTTCGGTTCCCAGTTCAAACAAGCAGTCTTGATAGATTGTCATTATGCAACTCCTGCTTTTATCTGACTGGAAGCTTGTAACATTGGAAAGCCAAGTGCTTCACGCCGATGATAATAAGCTTGTGCAACAGCAGTCGACATATTGCGTACGCGTAAAATATAACGCTGACGTTCAGTGACCGAAATGGCATGACGTGCATCCAGTAAATTAAACGCATGAGACGTTTTTAAAACCATCTCATAAGCAGGTAACGGTAAATCAGTCTCTAGTAAATGTTCACATTGTTGCTGACATTCATCGAATAGCTGAAACAGAAATTCAACATTGGCATGTTCGAAATTATAGGCTGACATCTCAACTTCATTCTGGTGAAACACATCGCCATAGGTGACATCGCCTTGTGGCCCACGCGTCCAAACAAGATCGTATACACTCTCCACACCTTGCAGGTACATGGCAATACGTTCTAAACCATAAGTAATTTCACCAGATACAGGTCGGCAATCCAGTCCGCCAATCTGTTGAAAATAAGTAAACTGAGTAATTTCCATACCGTTTAACCAGACTTCCCAACCTAATCCCCAGGCACCGAGTGTTGGCGATTCCCAGTTATCTTCGACAAAACGCACATCATGTTCCAGCATATCCAGACCGAGAAACTGTAATGAATCAAGATAGAGCTGCTGAATATTTTCAGGAGAGGGTTTCATCAACACTTGAAACTGATAATAGTGTTGCAAGCGGTTGGGATTTTCACCATATCGACCATCTGTGGGTCGACGACTGGGTTGCACATAAGCGGCATTCCAGGGTTCAGGACCGATTGCACGAATAAAGGTTGCTGGATGAAAAGTGCCAGCACCAACTTCCATATCTAGTGGTTGCAAAATGGCACAACCTTGTTCGCTCCAATAATTTTGAAGCGCAAGAATGATTCCCTGGAATGTCGATACATCAGGTGTCAACTGGTTATGGTTTGTCACGATATTTTGGTTGTTATTGATTGATTGACTGTTGAAGAATGTTGAAACGGATGACGCGAAGAACCTGAAATTGATCAGGCAGCGTCTGTTGTGGAATTTATCTGAGGTAAGAAACATCCCACGGAGAGTAGGATATCACTGAATCTAATTTTAGTCTGCTGTGGATGTCAGCATCGCTAAGCGCTGGTCGACAAATGCAAGCCTCTCGCCAGCATCAACAAGTTTTTGTGCAATCATCTGATACAACATTGTAGCAGTATCAATATCGCCCGCCTGATCCATTGCCATTGCCTGACCAACCTGGTAGTTGAGTTTGACTGGATTCATCATGGTTAATTGGCCATAGACTTTAGCTGCTTTCGTATAGTAGCCAAGTTGATCGTCAATTGATGCTGCCAAAACCAACAGTTCTTCATCGTCTTTAAAACGCTTCAGTCCATTTTCCAGCACCAAAAAAGCAGTTTGCAAATCCCCATCCTGGATAAACATACGTACACGCATTGCGAGTAATACCGATGCTTCAGGATTATGGTTCATCGCTTGATCTAGCACTTGTTCAGCAGATGCACGTTGCCCACTACTCAAATAGCTTTCTACGAGCTGCAAGCGCGCATCTTTGTAACTAGGGTCGATGAGTAGTGCTTCAACCAAATGCAGTATTGTGTTCTGAATATCATTGTGTTGCTGTGCTTTGTTGGCCAACACAAAATGTTCCAATGCGTTGATATGGTTTGTTCCACCAGAGCTCTCGTTTCCACCAAATGCCTGAATATTCGCTTTAGTCGAGGAAATAGTATCCTCGTATTGATCAGCAATACTATCAATATTGCTATCAGAGAGAGAAACCGGAAGTTGTCCTCGTAACGGAATAACAACCACTTCATCATCGATTAGAAGACTGAGACCGCTTAGAAGCAAAACCCCAGAAAATAAAATAAAAACGAAATTCAAACTAAAACCCCCACATACACAGAATTAATCTTCAATAACAGTATGTCTAAGTATAGCATTCCTCAGTAAAAATGAGTTTAGCAACTAGAGATAGACTCTAGATAGATTATTGATGCATTTTAGACTCAACCCAACGTTCTCAATTGACTACCTAAGGAACGTGCATGGAATAACCTCGACAACTGGCGCAGGATTGTTGTTTGTCTTCAAGGCGCCGCAACAGGCGTATAGTGAGCTATATAACTGTTGCGGCAACACCGAAGACGGACAACAAGACAAGTCAGTTGTCGAAGTTATTTCAT
>JAZGEP010000124.1:0-10675 GCA_036478815.1 Methylococcales bacterium | reverse complement strand
GATCAGCAGATCATCGACGCCATCGCCGTTGACATCGCCCGCCGCGCTCACCGAGACTCCCGAGAAGTCATCCGCGTTCACGCCGTTGATCACAAAGCCGTCGCTGCCATCCAGCGCGGACAGCTCTAGCGTGCCGCTACTGCCCACCCCACTGGCGCCAAACACCACATAACTGGCGCCGGAAGAACTGCCGTTGGAATCGGCCCCGTCAGCGCCGATCAGCAGATCATCGACGCCATCGCCGTTGACATCGCCCGCCGCGCTCACCGAGCGACCCGAGAAGTCACGCTCGGTCACGCCGTTGAGCACAAAGCCATTGCTGCCATCGAGACTGGACAGTTCAACCACGGCGTCTTGTGCCAACGCAGGGCCCGCGAGCCCGGCCAGCGATAAGGCTACCAGTGGTGCGATCTGTCGACGTGTGGTTGCGCGCAGTGTCTGGTGGATCGCGACACTCAGCGGCGATGGGTTGATTGGATGACTGAGCGGCCTGGCTGCTGCAAGGGTGTTGCGATAAAGTCTATTTTTTTTATTCATGGGTTCAACTCCTAATTGTCAATGTTCGGCAATCACCTTGATTGCGTTGTCAGTCGTTAAATTATTTAAATTCCCACTATACCAACCAATAATGCAAAAAAAATGCAGGAAATATGCAGAAAAGTGCATTATTCTGCATATTCTTGTAAAAATAATCATCAACCATCAACCATCAACAATCAACAATCAAGTCATAAACCGCTTATTTAACCAGCGGTTGCAGTATAACGTGTCACCATTTAGCTGAGCCCTGTCAATAGGCAAAGCTATTCTATTAACCACAAAAGCAAGTATAAAGTGTCAGGGCTTGAATCTTGAATTCACAAGTATAAAGTGTCAGGGCTTGAATCTTGAATTCAAAAAGCCTTATTGGAACGGTCTCTTCAGTGTGTTGAGTCGAATATTAAAAACCTCAAGATTCAAGCTCTGACACCCCGTTTTCGTCATAATAAAAGGGGAAATGAGGGGAAATGTGTCAGGTCTTGAATCTTGAATGAAAAGATAAAATATAATAAAAGGGTCAGACTCGATTGAAATAGAAAAACATGTTAACTTCTCCTTTATTTCAACAAAAATAACGGATCATCAACGCTATGGCGAGACAACCCTGTTTTGTAATTCCTGGACAACCACAACATGTTATTCAGCGAGGAAATAATCGAGATGTGATTTTTGTAACCGATGATGACTATCAATATTATCTACAAACGCTAGATGATGCTTGTAAACAATATGATTGCGAAATACATGCTTACGTCTTAATGACAAACCATGTGCATTTATTGATGACACCCCATTTAGAAAATGGGATCAGTAAAGTCATGCAAAACATCGGTCGGTATTATGTCCAATATTTTAACTATCAATATCAAAGGACAGGCACCTTATGGGAAGGGCGATATAAAGCAACGCTACTTGACAGTGAAGGCTATTTGTTAACATGTAGTCGGTATATTGAATTAAACCCTGTTCGTGCGAGGATGGTTAAAGATCCAGCGAACTATCCATGGTCAAGTTTTCATTTTAATGCTTTAGGACAATACAATAGTTTGCTAAGCGCACACGCAATCTATAAAGCATTGGGAATTGATGATGCATCCCGTCGGACTCATTATATTGCGTTATTTGATCATCATATTCCGAACGTAGAATTAGAAGAAATCCGGTCAGCTACAAATAAGGCGTGGGTTCTGGGTAATGACTTATTCAAAGCAAAAATTGGGCAATTGATGGATAGGCAAGTGCAACCAAAACCACGAGGTGGAGATAGAAGATCTGTTTCATTTAAGAAGAAGCATATCAATCGAGGCTGACCCTATTGAATTCCATTGAATGAACAGCATAATCTACCAATCATATTCCAACCGCGCCCTACCCCATTTTCCGGCTTGATTGCACAAATAAATATACTCATTATCAAAACTCAGTGCTTTGCTTTGGCATGCTTCAGATGAGTTCGCAGGGGTCTGGTATTGTTGATCGACTATTAGTGAGCCTGTCTTACTTTCTAAAACAGCATTACGACCATTGTGCGATAAGCGAACAAATTCGTTGCCATTCCCTTTGCCATATACAATGACTTCGCTGTTTTGTTTTCTGTTGCTGGGATTGCCTTGCGCATAAAATTGAAAAGAGCCGGTGTTGGCTTTTAATCTCATGTCTTGTGGAGCAAACGTAATCAATGATTGTAGTTTGGGATGAAAAAAGCTACCGGCGGTTTTATCGGAGTTGTAATACATAAAGAGACCAGAGCTGAGTTTTAGATTCGAATCATGAATCCCGATATCGATGAGATCTTCGCCATAAGGAAACTCCATGCGTGTTGTCAACCAACCCATTTTAGCTTTGCTGGTTTCGATACTGAAGTGTCGATGTCGATCATAACCCTCAAACTTAGGCTGCCGGTCATGAGTCACCAACCAGGCTGCCTGCTTCCCCGTCGCATAATCATACCAGGAGATAATCGGTTTACTGCGCTCACTATCAGGTTGCAACTGGATAACACTCCCGTTGCCTTTGATGCGAATACCTTGCATTAATTTCAATGTCTCTTGTGGGTAATTTGCAAATGCCGCGAAGCCGGATATCAATAATAAGGCAACAGTAACGATGATTTTTTTATTGTACGATTTCAAATGTAAAAAAAATTGAGCTGTATACATGTAGGAGGCTGTCCGAGAATAGAAGCCATCGCGAGGGAAAGCTGATTTGTGTCAAATTTTTTCATTATTTGAGGCGAATAGTTGTGCTATCTTAACGATAATAATGGAAAAAGCTGGCCAAATTCAGCTTTTCCGCAGTAGGTTCTCTGTTCTCGGACAGCCTCCTAGGTTGTTCCTTAGGGACGTGCATGGAATAACTTGAACAATTGTTGCACAGGATTTTTGTTTCTGACTCAATGATCTCAAGAGGCGCATAGTTGTTCTACGCAACGATTGAGATCGTTGAGTCAGAAGCAAAAAGACAAGTCAGAATGTTCAAGTTATTTCATGCACGTTCCTTAGTAACTATTCAGTATATCCGTAACCGCTCAGATTGCCCCTCATAGAGGGGAGCAAGGCTAAAGCACACAGTTTATAGGTATCAATGTGCACTTTCAACACAACTATTGGACAAAATAGAGGGCAATCTGTAACTACGAATTGCGCTGAGTTACCATTAACAACACGATAGATCCTGGCTCAACTCCTGACCCATGGTATGTCTTAGCCACCAATCTTGTGGTGATACAGCGACACCTTGTTTATCTATGATTGATAATGATGGACAGCTTCCAGCTTCACCGTAAATATTGATACGATCACCATCGAAACTGTCAAAAGTCATTTCAACTTCATCGCCATAAGTCGGACATTGTTCGAGAAGAATCCCGACAGCCACGCGCTCTCCCATTCGCAATGAATCGTAATAATCGGAATAAAAATGTACACCTGCCATATTGCGGCCAATTGATATATTTGCCGCCAACTTGTCCAGTTCGTCCTGGATTGTCAGTGGTACATCGGCGACATTTTTCAACTTAGTACCATTACTATTTGGCACAAAATAGTCCTTGTCCCCTAGTTTAAGCGCGCGCAGCTTGCCGCTATCGCAGTCTTCATACATTTCAAAGAAGGCTTTCAACATAGTGACACAACCACCCGCAACAGTAGCATGACCAGCGCCGTAGGCCGGATGCATGGGAGAGCCTTCGGGGAATGCCATGGGTAGCAATAAATTGAAATTTTTAAAATCATCTGGATTAATGCCACAGGGTGCCATTACGCCATTCTTACATTTCACTAAACGCATAGCAGCCATGTTATCGTTTTGATCCAGATTATGCTTGATAATAGCGTGGCGTAATTGTTGAGGAATTTCGTTGTACATCTTTTCGAAAGCAGCACTTGAACACCCAAGTGCATCTGCAGATCCAGCACACACTAGTGATAAACGACCGCCCATGGCCTCTGGTCGACCTCGGCGGTGGTAATTAAATTTTTGTCTGCGTACCGCTTTCAAACATCGAGTGGCAACTTCAGTGACCAGTGTCAATATATGTGGTCCACCGAATGTTGCAAACGCATCACGTTTTCCACTCAGGCTTTTTTCAGGAAAGCCTCTCGATGTAGGTGTTCCTGTAGAAAGTAGTATCAGGCAAGCATTCAAATAAGCCTGATATAACGCATCGAAATGGACATAGGTTGCAAGATCTCGTGGCGTGGTGATGAAGCGTTTTTTTGTTTCAAACAAATTGCCTGATTTTAAATCTGCTCCGTTTTGAACATCAAGCCACGAAGCCCAGTCGGTCATGTGGTCAAGACAGTTTTTATGAGTGATAACACGTTGATCGATGATTTGTGCACCATAAGGGATAAACCCGTCTTCAGCATCAAAGTTGGCATTAATGCCTGGAAATCCAGGTGCTCCACCTGTTCCGCCGAGCAAACTGTTTGTGCCTGCCAATAAAAATTGCGAAATAAACGGACCAATCTGCGCACCACCAGAACCACGAAATAAATTCTGGGGAGTTAGATTACCGGTTAATGTGCCGGTGCGCGCCTCACGTCTGTTGCGTTCAAATGCATTAAACCCGGATTTATCGGTTTGTAATGGCGTTGATGAAGTGATGTCATTACCGTCATAAAACGGCATATCGGCGATAAGATTGGCTAACTTTTTACTGGATAACAGTGATTTTCCACTTGGTTCACATAATTTGCTATCACCGCCCTTCTCTATTTCTGTGAACGGAACATCGCGTAAAATAGCCAGCGCATAAACTTCAGCCATTTCTGCCGCCAACTCGCTCGATCCTACACGCGGAGCGGGAGCCATACCCAGGGCACCAGAATCCGGCCCCTCAAGTTCGTAAGCATGCCCGGCACGAGGGCTCTCCCATCCACGCCATTTGGTGTCTTGCTTATTGATCTTACAGGCAAACGTTTTGCCCCGATCCTCAGCTGACTGAACATGTGTATCAAACAGTGTTCGGTCTGAGGAATTGATGGCCTCAACAAATGCCCAGTAATCCTCTGGATATTCGAGTAATCCATTATTATCATGCGCAAGACCTTTGGTGAAGTTTGCCGGATATTCAGGCCCATGATCGCCTTCTTCTCCGTTTGCCTGAGTTTGTGCTTGCGGGTGCAGTCTGGATATTTCAGTTGCCAGATCACGTTGCTGTTTGGCTAAAATAGTACGTTCACTTCCTGCAGGGTCGGGTTTGGAATATTTAAGCTTTTTCATTTGTGTTTCCTGATGTGATTAAGAAATAGATAATAAAGTTTTGGAACTATTTAAAAGATTGGATATCGATAGTTAGATATCAAAGCCTGTCTGGTTAAAATTACTCGTAGCGAAAAGCATTAAAAGTAGCCGATTTATTTTTAACCAGGCAACCTCTCAATCTTTCAGGTAATATAGCCGCTGCAAATTTTAAAATCTGTGAACTATTCACATAGTAGTGTCTAATTCGTATACCAACTTCAGTCTGCCAAGAGGCTGCCCGAGAATAAAGAATCTACTATAGAAAAGCTTAATTTGGCCGCCCTCTACCAGATCAAGAACCCTCATTCTCGTTAAATCAGGAAGTTATTAAATTCTCGCTCCTTAGAAACGTGCATGGAATAATCAAACATTTCGGGTATCAAAATTCACAGTCAACAGGATAGAGCGTTATGTCTGAACCAATAGTAGGAATTGATCTGGGAACCACTAATTCCGAAGTCGCAATTGTTGAAAATGGAAACCTGGTGGTTATTAGCGATGCTAATAATCAACACATGTTGCCGTCTTTTGTTGGACTTAGTCTGGATGGTGAGCTGTTAGTTGGTGAAGCTGCTCGCAATCAATATCACGTTTATCCTGAGCGAACCATCAAATCAATCAAGCGCAAAATGGGTGGCACTGATCAGGTGGAGATGGCTGGGCAGTTATTCACGCCACAAGAAATTTCAGCAATGTTATTGCGTCAGTTGAAAAGTAACGCAGAACGCTATCTAGGAAAAACCATCAACAAAGCGGTGATTACCGTCCCCGCTTATTTTAATGAAACTCAACGCCAGGCAACAGTTGAGGCAGGACAGATAGCTGGGCTCGAGGTAGTGCGGTTAATTAATGAACCTACAGCTGCAGCCTTGTCTTATGATCCCAAGTTTCAAGGGACTAAACGTGCTCTGGTGTGTGATGTAGGTGGTGGCACATTGGATATCTCAATTGTTAATATTCAGGATGGTGTTGTGGAAGTGCTTGCCAACTACGGCAATACCCAACTTGGTGGAGATGATTTTGACGAGAAAATCATCAAGCTCATCAATCAACATATCAACCAGGAAATCGCTGTTGATGTGACGCAAATGGAGGAGAGCACAGCAATACGCGCAAAGCTCTGGCGAGCAGCGATCGAAGCAAAACAACTACTCTCTTCACAACCTTTTGTAAAGATAGAAGAAGAATTTTTGTTGTCTGACAATGGAATACCGTACAACTTGTCAATGGAGTTATCGCGCGATCAATACGAACAAGCGATCATGCCGTATATGCAAGCCATTCTGGATACAGCCCAGATTGCGCTAAAAAGCGCAGACCTGAATATTGCTGATATTGATGAAATTCTACTGGTTGGAGGTGCAACGCGAACGCCACTGGTCAGCCAAATGTTAGCTGCAGAAACCGGATTAGAGTCCAAAGGCGGCCTGCATCCTGACTTGAGTGTGGTGCAAGGCGCAGCGATTCAGGCAGCAATGATCGCTGGTGATTCAGTCTCGGCAGTACTGGTGGATATTACACCGTATAGCTTCGGCACCCGGATTATTGGCGAGCTGGATGGCATGCCTTATCCAGCTTTGTTTTATCCGGTTATCAAACGTAACACCCCGATTCCTGTTACTCGTAGCGAACTGTTTTTTACCGCAGAAGATCGTCAACAATATGTTGATTTAAAAATTTATCAAGGTGAAGATGACAACGCATTAAACAACACCTTAATCGGCGAATTCAAAATCGAAGGTTTACGTAAAGTACGCTATAAAAATCCAGTAATCGTTGAATTCTCTCTGGATCGAAATGGCTTGTTAACAATTAAAGCTACAGAAAAAGAAACCGGATTGAGCAAAACCATTACCATTCAGAATGCATGTCCAAGACTAGACAGTGAGCAAATTGAAAGCGCACAACAAAAACTAAATGCGTTGGCCGGAAACGTTCAAACAGACACTGATTTAATCGAACAATCAAAATGGCGGCATCGAATCGACAATGCCAAACAACATGCCTCTGAAAACGATATCAAGACAATTGAAAGCTTGCTGAAAATCATCGAAACTGCTGAAATCGAGCAAGATGAGAAACAGCTGGCTCAGACAACAGAAAAACTGGAAAATATATTGTCTTATCTCGAAACCTGAATTGATGATGTATCATCAAATAAACTCACGCTTGGCTCGCGCCTGACAGCATTATTTCCCATCCTCGATTGGATGCTAAATTACCAGCGCACTGATTTTAGCAGTGACCTGACCTGATCGCAGGTATTATCACAGCGCTCCTGCTGGTGCCACAGAGAATAGTCTATGCCTTGCTGGCCCAGGTTGGATTGTACGCAAGTATTTTGCCACCAGCAATTATGCGTTACTAGAAACCAGTCGCACTTTATCAGTTGATCCGACACCCATCGCTGCAATTATAACCGATGGAAAGCAAGATCACTCAGGATAACATCAAAAACAAAGACTTGACCCATTTCTCTTACGTTTATTTGACATTTAATTACATTCTATATATGATTGTAAAATATCATTAACTTCCAATCAACAACTTCTACATCGTTATTTATTGACAACTTACTTATCTTGAAGCTTCACATTCAAGCAAATTCATCCTAAGGGAGCTGGAAACAAATAATCATCCAATATTGCTGGTCTTTTTGTCCAATATTGGATGATTATTTGTTTCCAGCCCCTAAAAACTAACATCCACTCTTTGAGTTTAAGCGGAAAACCTTACAAATTCTGAGGTATTTTCTCATGGTATCAATGGGTCTAAGCATTACGCCTGCTTAACCACAAATACTTTTAAAACCAATCAGTTACAATTTTATGATTGGCGGTTTCATCATCACTTGATTCTAAAAACTATTACTTTGCACTGAGAGCGAGGTAATATCCATCAACTTAATTACCCTCATGACACCCATAACCAATTGAATGCTATGTATGTTTCATTAAAAAAATGGCTTTCTGTTTCGGCATCTTATATCTCAATTTCTTCTTATATTAATGATTACATCAAAACAAAATATACCTATGATCAAACTATTTTTTATTATTTTTTCTAAATTCGCTGTTGTGTTTATTTTTTACATCGCGTTGATGACCACAGCATCAGCGGCACCCCCTGCCTTTACTGATAACTTTAAAGGCGGTCTTAAAAGTGGCTGGGAATGGATCCGTGAGATCCCTTCAGAATGGCGAATAACTTCCGAAGGACTTGAAGTATTATCCAACGGTGGTCACCTTTATAAACACAGACCCAACCCCAGTCCCAATATCCTGGTGCGAAAAATCAATACCAATGGTGTGGTTGATATTTCCGTGAACGCCGAAGTAAACACTAGCACAGGTGTTCAAGGTGGGCTAATTCTTTATAATGATGATGATAATTATATAAAATTAGTCATTGAAGAAATTTCTCCACCAAACACGACCCATCTGGTTATGCTGCGAGAATCCAAGGGCGTGGTCAATCACTTTCACCACCAGCTAAGAGATGATCCAGGAGATGACGAAATTAAGGTCTCCATAGGGGCAGGCACTAATAATACATACGAGTTTGATTTACGTCTTGTTCTTGATAATAACCGGGTAAACATGTTCTGGCGTTCGCCAGGAGCCGGCAGCTGGAATAAGATCAATGAATCCATGCCGCTTCCAAATAAGGGTGGACAATGGTACGCAGGCATCTTAACCAGTGGAGGGCCATCTTCATTTAGGCTGTGGCAGAAATATAGCAATTTTTCGCTCAATTCGGAAACTACCAATACACCTTCAACTCCTACTTCAGAAACTGATGTCGCTCCAAAAATTGATGTCACTCCAGCGGTTGATGTCACCCCAGAAGTTAATGTAACTCCAAAGACTGATGTCATTCCAGTAGCTAATGCCACCCCAAAAGTTAGTGTACCTCCAAAAACTGATGCCACCCCAAAAGTTGGCGTAACTCCAAAGGCTGATGTCATTCCACAGGCTGAAGTCACCCCAGAAGTTGGAACAACTCCAAAGGCAGATATCACTCTAAAAGCAGATGAAGCTTCACCAGCGATCACTCTGAACGGAACAAATCCTGCTTCTGTAATACTGGATACTGAATACACTGATGCTGGCGCCACTGCTAGCACAAAGAACAAGGCAGATGAGTCAATCAGTGTGAGTAACGATGCTTTAACTGCTGTTAACACAGCGATCGAGGGCAGTTATACAGTCACTTTCACTGCCACCGATACAGCGGGTAATAGCTCTACGGCTACACGAATTGTCAATGTTGTTGAAACACTTGCCATTGATGGCCTAAGTGCATATTGGTCCTTGGATGAAAACAGTGGACTTACCGCCAAAGATCAATCCAGTCATGGGAATCACCTAAGTCTCTTGAATATGTCTGAGAGTAATTGGGTCGATGGACAATTCAGCTCAGCATTGGATTTCAATGGTTTTTTTCAGGATGTCGCACTTCCTAACGCGACACAGGCATTGCAAACCGAATCAATTACCTTATCGGCATGGGTTAATCCTGACGAAACCACTCGCAGATGGGAGTGGGTTTCAGCGCAAGGGGATAACTATGGGTTATTCCTCCAACCAAATAATCGATCTGTTATTTTCTATATCAAAAAAGTAGGTAGAGGCTGGGATCATGTCTCTTCATCAAGGAATAGCTTTGAATTCAATCAATGGCAACATCTTGCAGGTTCTTTCGATGCAAACACAAAAACATTGAAGATGTTTATCAATGGTATCGAGGTCAATTCGGTGACTGTAAATCAGGGTATTGGATACAACACTGGAAACGGCTTTACCATTGGATCTATGCAAGGGGGACGTTACTTTGATGGTGCGATTGATGAAATCCGTGTTTATGACTCAGCGCTTACTGATGAAGAGATGTCTCAGTTGGGATCTAAATCAGCATCTGAAACGGTAACTATAGCGCCATCTCCGATGAAAATTTTACCTCTTGGCGATTCAATCACGGATAGTATTGAGGGCAATCCAAGTTATCGACGTTCGCTCTGGCAGCAATTGAACAGTGCAGGATATGATGTGGATTTTGTAGGTAGACCTAACTACAGACACACCACGGTTTCTGAAGAATTACTTGATTATGATCTTGATCATGAGGGACACTCTGGATGGGAAGCAAATCAAATTGAAGAGAGTATTTCAGCGTGGTTGAACCATTTCACTACTGATATAGTGTTGCTGCATATCGGTACCAATGATTTGGACAGAGGCCTGGGAAGAAGTGAAGTTGTGAGTGATACCATCAATCAAACTTTGACTGAGATTGATGGCATTATCCAGAAACTAAGAGCACAAAACAGTTCCATAGTCATTTTATTAGCAAAGCTAATACCAATGCGGAACTACGACACAGCAGTATT
>JAZGEP010000123.1:0-9251 GCA_036478815.1 Methylococcales bacterium | reverse complement strand
CGATCAATGGTCATCTGCGTTGTTGCACTCGTTTGGATTAGCCTGCTAGTCCTGCTCTCGTGCGCCTAGCAGCTAACCACTTCTCAACTCCCTATACCCGGCAATATCACATTGAAAGACTACTAGTTTAGTGTCAGAAAAAATGATATGTCGGTTGTTTGTTCGCATCATGAACAAACTATTCAATTGGGTTTGACGTCAATATTTTGTGTATCCCTATGGGTAAAGTAAAAACCACGTTCTAAAAACGTGGTTTTGATTGCACCCTGGAAGGCTGTTATGGCTAGCCCTCTGAGAAAGGTAGCCTGTTGCCGCTTATTATTTATCTTTTGATTAGAACTCTAAATTCTATTCTATTTTCTCTTGATGCTTGACATACTTACGTATCATTTCAGCATCAATCCCAACGGTATCAACACAGTACCCCTTTGCCCAAAAATGATTCTCCAATATGGCTTCTTTTTCAAATAGAAAACTGTACCTGTCTGGCTGCCCCCTTGATGGATATGGATATAAAGTTACTTCCTCAACTGCCTGGAATAATATCATTCTCTCTCATTGCATCCACAACACCAGTTTTAACCAATTATCTGCAAGTTCATATTTACGGGATTTATTGGCGGTGCCATGCTGAACAATAAAATCATCATCACACCACTTATTGCACAAATTCAATGCCGTTCGTGGATGAATTCCCAACAGATTGGCAATGTCCCGCGTTGTTATATATTTGCTTGTCACAAATAATGACAACACCTGTTTTTGTCTTTGGTCAAGTTCACGTAGCAACGCACTGTGATCTGTTTTGATGTCTTTGGAGGCTTCTGCCGCCTTTCGGCGCACATTCGCAAAGGCATCCGCCATACCTTCACAGAAATATGTCACACACTCGGTAATATCAGCCTCGACGCGGCCAAAGTAATAATTATGTGATTCACCAACCGTCAAGGCGTTATAGTACTCTTGCAAGTTTGTTGCATAATATTCTTCTAAAGAATAGATGCCTTTCAGCCCATAGCCGGATTTGTGCAAAACCAAATTGGTAAGTAGTCGAGCAGTCCTACCATTCCCATCATAATAAGGATGGATTGTAGCAAACTGATAATGTGCAATTGCGGCAATCAAAGGTACTGGCAGCTCCCCTTTATTGACTTCATCGTTAATCCAGGCCATCAAGCCAGTCATCAGATCAGGGACATCTTTTGCTTCTGGTGGCATATAGACAAATGCGCCACTGCTGCTATCCCTAATTACATTCTGACCATCGCGATAAGCAGTAGAGCGCTGTTTTCCCTCCATCACTAACCCATGTAGGGATTGGATATCCTTTTCTGCGATTAGAATGGTTTTTCTTTTGATCAAAACATCCAGAAAATTTAGTGCTTGATAATAGTTTTTTACCTCGCGTTCATCCCGTGCGCGATTTGGAAATGTACCGCCATGCAGGACGTTTTCCACCTGATCTTGGGTCAGTCGATTGCCCTCGATCTGTGTCGAATAATGCGTGGAAAGTAGGCGCGCAGAATCGCGTAAGTATGTCAGTACAGTCACCGTAATCGGTAGACATGAGACAGCTTGACGGCTTGCCTCGATATCCATTAACACTTTGGTCAGTGCAAGCGTAATCTGATAATTCGGCGTAAACACGATCAATCATCCTTATGTTTAGGGACGTGCAATAATCATTCTAGCAATATTCGCATAAACCTCCAATAAAATTCTAATTAACTTCGTGCTGAATAATTGTCATCCACTAACGATACAGTTGTTGATATTGATGGGGTTGCTGTTGCACTGGATGCCGATGACACCATTTATCGTCAATGCAGTCTTTAATATCACCGATTACAGTGATATTGATACACTCATCGCGCTGATAACAACACCACTGGATGAGGCTCAAATCACCAGTGGCACCAGCTCGTAATTGATGAGGAATTATCAAGTAGTCAGTGTGTTTGATAGAATGCCGTCTATCAAGTACACCGACCACTTGACACATCATCATTTGCAGCTGTTGAAATTGATTAGCCTCAGCCAGCACTATAGAAAGCGCTCCACAATGATCATTCAAAATTAATACTGATTGCGTCTCAGCTTCTGGGTACTCCTCTAAAGATTGCAATACATATTCATCTGCTGCATCCCATGCGCGTAATTTTTCGCCGTTTCTCACTGGAAATCGACTGAGTTGTAATGATCCTTGGGGGTACTATAAGATTCTGCATATCACTTTAAGATAATTGCTATTCAGCTTACCCTCTATTTTGCCCAATCGCTGTCTGAAAGTACCCATTGATACCTATCAACTCCGCTCAACTCCGCGCTTTCGCCTTGCACTTGTACATGAGAGGGTAATCTGAGTTACCGATTGCGCTGAGTAGTTACGATCATTTTTATATTGATTTTTGATCATGCTATGCAATTCTTCTGACCATACTCTTCGCATAAACGTTAAAGCACAGAGGGCGCTTACCATGGATGATAAAACAAAAAGCGTGAAGCGTATGACAAGACTATACAAGCGTAGGGTCGCTTCAATACATTATTTTCGTTGTAACGGTAATGCCAAGATAAATTGAGAAATTATCTTAAAATACAAATCAAAAACTGCCTTTGTTAATTGTGTAAGAAACTGTACAATTAGACTATTCGATTTATCAAGTTTGAAAAGAGACAAACCCATATTGCGACTTTCCTTGAAATTAATTCGTCGCGAACAAAATGGACAGAGTACTCTATTTTTTAGACAAAAAAAATCATCTAGTGCTTTCAATGACTCTAATTAAAAAAAAATATTCAGAGTTCCTCCGTGCGGTAATCAATCTGGGATTTACTGTTATATGCCTGGGTGCTCTCCTCCCAGAGACATCAGCTAACACCACAACTCAATTTCCATTATCAGCGTTAAAGGCTGAAAACCCGATACGGCCCGGTGTTGATGCCTTACAGCGGGGTGATTTTGAAGCTGCAATCGTTTCTTTGTCAAACGCTCTCAAACAACACAAAGCAACGGGCACAATTGAACCGCAACTCGCAACATTAATCCATCTCTCGGATGCGCATCAAGCCATTGGTCAATCAGCGATTGCGATTACCCATCTTCAATCAGCCTTAGAACTAACTGGAATTGCAAAAAATAATCACCAAGCCAGCACTGTTATGAGCCGCTTAGGCAATGCGTATTTACGATCGGGTGATTATACGAAAGCGACCGAATATCTAACAAAATCTCTTGAACATGCTCACCAAACCAATGAACCCATGTTAGTAGCAACAGCACTCAACAACCTTGGAATTACACAAATGTCTGCTGGAGATCTTAAAGATGCCAGATCTCATTTTCTAAAAAGCACTAATTTTGCTGTATCGGCTGCAAATAATCAGCTTGCCGGTAAAGGTTTTTTCAATCTCGCGAAACTGACTTTAGCTGAAGAAAATAAAAAAGATGCTGGATTGTATATTGAGACTGCATTAAAGCATGTAACCAAAGCGCCGGATTCTCATGAAAAAGCATTGCAATTACTGCGTATTGGCCGCATGACTCAAACATTGTCTGATCAGTCTGCTGATGAAAGTCCACGCTGGCGCAAGCTCAGTTATCAAACGTTTAAGCATGCTGAGAAAATTGGCAATCAACTCGATGATCGACGATCCTTGTCCTATGCTCAGGGTTATTTAGGTCAATTATACATGTTGGAAAATCGCTTACCCGAAGCATTACAATTAACACACCAGGCAGTGAATACACTGAATCAGTTGCGTGCACCGGAAATACTTTATCAATGGCAATGGCAAAAAGGCCGAATACTCAAGCAACAAGATCAACCCCAACAAGCAATATCAGCCTATCAACAGGCTGTTACTACACTCCAGAATATTCGCCAATCGTTTAATACAAGGATTCATCCCGAAAACAAGTTTAAACACAAAATCGGAGCGCTTTACCTTGAACTGGCAGATCTTCTGTTGCAGTCAAGTGACATAATCAAGGATGAGACGAAGATTCAAAACCAATACCTGGCAGCAAGGGATACCATTGAACAACTGAAAACAGCTGAACTGGAAAATTACTTGCAGGATGATTGTGTGGCTCGATTACAAGCAAAAGCCACCCCATTAGACACTATTTCTGCGCAAACCGCTGTTGTTTATCCCATCCTGCTAGCAGACCGTACTGAAATACTTGTTAGCTTGAGAAGTGGGATTAAACGATTCACGATCCCGATCAACAAGAAAATGCTTACACATGAAGTGCGAGAGTTTAGAATAAGCTTGGAGAATCGCACCACTCGTGAATATCTACCCCATGCTCAAATCCTTTACCACTGGCTGATTGATCCGATACTGGAGGTGCTTGCCGAAAACAACATAGAAACTTTGGTCATTGTGCCAGATGGCCCTTTACTGACCATTCCCATGGCAGCACTGCATGACGGCGAGCATTTCCTGATCGAGAACTATGCGGTTGTTTCGACCCCAAGTATGAACCTGACTGACCCCAGCCCGCTATCTGACACCACAGTCAAGGTACTAGCGAATGGGTTAACAGAATCTGTTCAGGGTTTTCCAAGCCTGCCCTATGTTTCATCAGAAATCGAGGCGATTGGTGAAATCTATAATACCCGGATTTTAAAGGATCGTGATTTTTCCCTGCAAGGAATGAAGAACGAATTTTCAAAATCACCTTACAGCATTGTTCATTTCGCCACGCACGGTCAATTTGACAGTGATCCAAAAAAAACCTTTATCTTGTCATTCGACAAACCAATATTAGCCGATGAACTAGAGCGGCTTATCGAATCAGGCCGGTTTCGTGACAAACCCGTTGAACTGTTAACCCTAAGCGCTTGCCAAACCGCAGCAGGCGACGACCGTGCAGCTTTGGGATTGGCTGGAATAGCCATTAAAGCAGGCGCACGTAGCGCCCTGGCAACACTTTGGTTGATCAACGATCAGGCTGCTTCAGATCTTGTTACCGAATTCTATCGCCAGCTAAAATCCTCATCCAAAGCAGAAGCGTTACAAAATGCTCAGCGTCACCTGATTCAAAAAACCGCATACCAACATCCTTATTTTTGGTCGCCGTTTTTGTTGATTGGTAACTGGCTTTGAGCTTTTGGTAAAATAGAAGCTTGTAGTGGTCACCAAACAAAATGAATCGAAGCGTTTAATAAAATGCTTTCTCATTGCCCAAATTATTTTTTTATTGATCATCAGTTTACGCAGCGCACAATTACTCCATAATCTGGAAATTTATGCCTATGATCACTTTGTGGTCTGGAAAGCTGAACAGTCTTCAATTGATTCCCGGATTGTCTTGGTTGGAATTGATGAACCGGACTTTGAACAAAGTGGTTGGCCACTGAGCGACAAAGTATTAGTACAACTCTTGAACGAACTGATTGTGCTCAAGCCAAAAGTCATCGGCCTGGATCTGTATCGTGACAAACCCATTCCAAATGACCCCGAAATAACCAATAATCCTGATTTCGAATCATTAAATCGTTTACTTAATCAGCAATCTAATATTATCGGCATTAAAAACTATAGTGGTGTTGAGGCACCACCTGGATTAGCCAATACCAACCGTGTTGGTATTAACGATATCATTCGCGACCAAAACGCAGTTGTGCGCCGTAGTATCCTTTACCTTAAAGCTAATAACCAGATTCATTTTTCGTTTCCCTATCTGCTTTTCAAACAATTCACTGGTATAAAAATGCAGAGGGATCCGCAGGATCCAGACGCAATCACACTGGATAAAGAACGTATTGTTCGTTTCAATAAAACCGATGGTGGTTATATAGAAGCTGAGGACAGAGGTCATCAATTCCTGTTGGATTATCGAGGTGGACACCAGTCATTCCCAATGCATTCAATGACTGATGTGCTGTCGAGAAAAATCCCGAACAATTCAATGAACGCCAAAATTGTAATCGTCGGAATCACAGCAAAAAGCGAAAAGGATTTTTTTACATCACCTTTCCAAACAACTGATAATCAAAGTCAGGATCTACTAGGAATCGCCTTACTCGGGCATATCACCAGTCAATTAATACGCATTGCGGAAGCTGAAAGCAATAGCCTTAAAACCATGAGTGACCCAAACGAGTGGAGCTACATCTGGATCGCATCACTTGTTGGCGCATTGACAGCTTATTGGTTGCGACGAATGGCTATTCTAATCAGCATTACACTGGTTCAATTACTGATTCTCTATCAACTGTGCTGGATCGCTTTCATCTACAATTGGTGGCTTCCACTCATCCCGACTGCCATCGCCTGGTTTTTAAGTTCTACCGCAGTAGCCATTTACCGATTGACTCAAGATCGACGTGAAAAACAGTTCCTACAGCAAATCTATTCACCCTATCTCCCACAAAATGTTGCCGAAATACTCTGGCAAACCCGCGATAAACTACTGGATGGGAATCGGTTACGACCGCACAACTTAACAGCCACAGTGTTATTTTCTGATATTTGCGATTTTTCACCCGTCGCAGAGCAACTTCAGCCAGAAGAATTATTGAATTGGCTCAATCCGTATATGCAAGCCATGTTAAAAACCGTGACCAACCATAACGGCATGGTCAACAAAATGATTGGTGATGGCATCATGGCTGTCTTCGGTGCTCCGGTCAAACGCACCAGTGAAGTGGAAATTCGCGAAGACGCAGTTAATGCAGCAACCTGTGCACTTGAAATGGGCAAAGCACTGGATCTATTGAACAAGGACTTTCGTCGGCAAAACCTTCCACAAATGAAAATTCGAATCGGCATCATGACAGGGCCGTTGGTTGCTGGCAGCATTGGTGACAAAGAACGGCTAGAGTACACAGTACTCGGCGACACCGTCAATATCGCCGCACGTCTGGAAAGCCACGATAAAACCAGCAACCATGAAAACACTTACCGCATTTTGCTCGGAAAAAGCACTTTGGCCTATCTGAGTAAGTATTTTTCAACCAGGTATATTGGACAAATCAAATTGAAAGGAAAATCAGAACAGGTCAGTGTTTACCAGCTTATTGATAAAACCTGACAGTAACTACTCAGCTTACCCTCTATTTTGCCCAATAGCTGCGTTGAAAGTGCTCATTTATACTAATAAACTGCGCGCTTTCGCCTTGCTCTTGAACTAAACAGAGGGCAATCTAAGCAGTTACGCATTACGCTAAGTTGATACCGTTAAAAGTGCTCATTGATACTTATAAATTGTGTGCTTTCGCCTTACTTTTGTACTTGAGAGGACAATCTGAGCCGCTACGAATTGCGGGCTAAACAACCATCAAGTTAGTCGTTTATCACAAGCTAATCCAGACTTTTTTCCTCGTGAGTGAGCCAGCTCACAGCCAACAGCTAAAGCAACAGTTAACATAGTCCACGCTCAATCACAAATCAATCCTGAGCTGTTTAAGACTCAGAAACTTGCGATGATTTAACCTGAACAATAGATTGTTATAGCAACATCATCAGGAGCAACACCATGCAATATTTTCCAAAAACGATCACCATCATCAGTCTTCTGGTTTTCACTTCTTACACAATTGCCGAAGAAGCGAAAACAGCTGATAGCAAACAGAACACACCAGAGCTATCAAATCATCACAACAAAAACAACCCGGAAACACCAAACACCAAAGTCTCAAGCAACAACGTTGCATTTGCCGAGCCTGTGGTCTATGACTTACCCGACCCAGGTGCGCCAGAAACCAGTCGGTTAATCGGGGCAGGAACACGCACTAAAGGTGAACGCACACCTTACATGTCAGTATTAACCCCAAAACACACAGGATTGACCCTTGAAAAACAACCAACACTCTATTGGTTTACATCAGAGCCAATCACAATACCACTGCAGTTTGTGTTGATTTCAGAACAATCGTTTACCCCTATTTTAAGAGTTCCACTACTACAGCCGCAACACGCTGGGATTCAGAGCATCAAGCTATCTGACTACAACGTCAGCCTAAAACCGGAAACAGTCTACCAATGGTCGGTAGCTCTAATCTCGAATCCTGAAATGCGAACCCATGACATGGTTACCAGTGGAAAAATCAAGCGCATCGAAACGGCTAAATCTTTACAGCACGAACTTTCACAGACACCCGAAACCTCCAGGCCATCAGTTTATGCCAGGCATGGTATCTGGTATGACTTATTGAGCTGCCTAGCCAATTCAATCGCAACAATGCCAACAGATCAGTTCTTCAAAGAAACCAGAGCACAACTATTAGAACAAGTCGGGCTAAGAGAGGTTGCTCACTATGAACGAAAATAAAGCTGTTGATTAACATATATATTTGCGCATTGGGCAAAGATAAATTAACAACATCACGTAATAGTTGATGAATGATATCAGCGAGGTGACATATCATGTTTAAAAAAATAATTTTTATTTTTCATGGAACTTTAGTGTTGTTGCTTTTAGGATGCGTGAACGCACTACCTCCTGAACAAACAGCACCACAAATAAACTTATCATTACATAACAATAAAATCTCATTCGCTGTACTGGATAAAAGGCCCTATGTTGTCAACGATGACAAATCACCTGAGTTTGAAGGGATTATACGTAGCGGCTATGGAATTCCATATTCATATCAAACGCCAACAGACCAACCAATGTCTGTGTACTTGACACAACGCATGTCGATTGGTTTCAAGAATAAGGGGATCGAGACAGTTACAGTAAAAACCGATCCGAAGATGAAAATCAACAAAGTCATTACTGAATTATCAAGCTATAGAAACAAGTCATTCTTGTTTATTCTGAATGAATGGAAATACGATTATCATGGGTTTTCAGATGGTTCATGGTACGACATCAATATCATTGTTGTAGATAAGTCAGGAGAAAAACTACTGATAAAAAATTTCCAGGGAAAAAACAACATTCCTGACACAGGTACGATAATAATGTCTGCTTCACCAACAGCCATTTCAAATGAAATGCAAAAAATATACAAACAGCGCTTTGAACAGATATTTTCTGATGCAGAAGTTATTAAGGCTCTAACAAGTTGATTATATTAATAATAGATGTTCAACTCAAATAAAATATCTTACTATAATCATTCATTACAACCCCGTAGCTTAACAGCTATAGGCTCACTATGACCTTAGGGCCTGTCAAGAAATAACTTGATCATCTTGCTTGTCTATCCTTCCGTCTTCGGCGTTGCGAAAAGGGTTACATACAACGAGTATGCGCTCCTTTCCGCGTCTTGAATACGAAACGATATCCG
>JAZGEP010000122.1:0-8530 GCA_036478815.1 Methylococcales bacterium | reverse complement strand
AAGAGTTAATTGATTTCCTTCGTGTGCGACGACTTCAGCCATTTCCTTTTCCTCTTAATATCAGAAAGATAAGGTATTGATCCTCGTTTTTACTTTAAGTTCCACATTATTTAAAATCAGCACCCCCTAAAGCCCCCCCCTATCTATTTGAATTCACAAGATATTTGATTCAGTCAGAAATAGACACTGTTATCCCACTCCTTAATAAAATACCTAGGAGGCTGTCCGAGAATAGAGAGCCTACTACGGAAAAGCGGATTGTGGCCCATTTTCTCGATTAAATTCGTTCAATACAACAAGTATTCGCCTCATTTAATCGAAACAATGGACTCAAAACCGCTTTCCCTTACTACGACTTCTATTCTCGAACAGCCTCCTAGTGAAAAATACTGGCTAGCTCTAACTTACAATTAACGCAAACATTAATGAAATTGTACGTCTTGTCGAATAAGGACTGTGCTTATGGGATCTATTAAGAACCGTTCTTTACAAACACTACTGACGCTAAAGCATATCAAGGCTTGCGACTGTTATTTTTCTAGAGTTTTGCTATGCTCTATCCAGGGATAAGATAGAGGGGCTAGTTAAAGGTAGTTTGACGAAATATATAAACCAATGTTACTTATCTTTTTGCTCCTGACCGAACAATCTAAATCGTTACGTAGAATATCTATGTACCTCATGAAATAGTTTGGTCATAAACTCTACGAAATATTGGTCTATATATTCCGTCAAATAACCTAATATAATAGGTATTATTTATGTTGAGCATATTGTGTAAAAAACCATCTCTAGTATTAATACTACTTATTTTTTTTCTAGTAGGTTGTTCTAATGTGGATTACGTAAACAGATCTTCACTCAAAAAAATGGGCTTAGCAAAAGTCAGTGGAGCAGGATCAGGGAAAAGCTTTGGAGCTTTTGCTCTTAAAAATAACTCACGTGGAAACCTTGAAGATAACTCCAGACTTATTGTTATTGGTAAACATAAATCTCGAATCGTTGCTGAAACAATGATTCATGGCCACAAGGGTGACAAAAAAAATCTTATTAAAAAATCCTATGTGTCAGCTGGCGCCGGCAGCAAAAAGAAAGGGTTCATGATGCAATTAAGATTTGAGTATTAAAAAGATATACTATGTTTATGATTAATTGCAATATTTAGATTAAACATTCTATCTTGTCTTTTTTATCCTGGCTAAGCAATTTCAATCGTTGCGTAGAACAACTAGTAGTCTTTCAATGTGATATTACCTAATAATAAGTCGATTCCCATATCAATTAACATCTGACAACCGGACAATGAATTTCTTTTTCATATGCGCTCTCAATAAAATATTGACTATTTATGAGAAAGCATTTTCAGATTAGGCGGTATCACATTGAAAGCCTACTAGGAGGCTGTCCGAGAATAGAAACCGTAGCGAGGGAAAGCAGTTTTGAGTCCATTTTTTCGATTAAATGAGGCGAATACTTGTTGTATTGAACGAATTTAATCGGAAAAATGGCCCAAAATCCGCTTTTCCACAGTAGGTTTCTATTCTCGAACAGCCTCCTTGGCTCCTCTTGAGATCGTTTGGTCAGAAACAAAAATCCTACGTCATCATTGTTTAAGTTATTCCATGCACGTTCCTGGAATGAAAATTTTAATCAATTCCGGATTTTGACTTGTCTTTTGGCTCCTTAGAAGCGTCAAAAGATTTGTCATAGGAGTACGTACTTGCAAATACCTTCAACACAGCTATCGCTTCAATAGTGACATATTAGAATTCACAATTGATAGCGATTCTGAGTATATACTTGCTGCGCCACAGTAATCGCCCACCAAGGACCTTGAGTGTTGCCGAGCAAGCCAGCCCAATACCATGATGACACGTCATACCAACTGTTACCGGATTGATCATAGATGCGTTCGCATACTTTATAGGTAATTCCTTCTCGATGCGCTAAAATACAACCCCATAGCTGGTCGTTGCCATCACGCGAAATCGGTTGGGTTTCCACTGTGTAGCCGGAACCCAGAAGACAGTCGGCAGAAGGATGGACTTTACGTGATGGACGTTCAATATAACGCATGATTATTTCCCTTGAACCATCAGTGAATCTGGCGATTTGCCCGGGAAAGTCCTGGCTAAATCCCTTTTCCTGTTCAGTCATTTCTATTCGAGTCAGTGGTATCCCTTCAAACTCGACAGGCCAGACTGCAGATAACCGTTCCTCACCTTGAATAGCACTGTGCCAGACAAATAATGGCGCAAAACAAGCACATAAATGCAACACTACAACAATTAGATAACGCATGGTGTTGTCTCCCGGCTCAAACGGTGAAAGCTCAGCACTACCAATGTGACGATTACGAATATCAGTACACCAATCGCTTGATGTGCAAAGTCTGGAGCTTTGATAATTCCACTTTCTGTGAAAAACAACAACGTCGCTCTAACAATATTCCCTAGAAACACAGAAAATAGAGTAAAACTAGTGCTTAACCAGGTCGCCACAAAACCAAGATTGCGCCATAGTGCCAAGGTAAAATTCAAGTATAAACCGGTCCACAGCATCTTGATTCCGGCACAAGGCGCGTCTACCGCGATGACTTCACCCATCCAATGCAACAAAGTGCCTTGAGGTTGAACCTCGTAACCAATCAACCCCAGTATTTGCGATGATACAAACGCTGTGACGAAACGAATCGGAAAGCCACCATAGAATTGCAGTGATGCTATTAGCGGCAACGACACCAATATCAATCCGAAAACACCAGCGTGCATAGTTCGTCCATAACAGATTGAGCTAAGGGTGATCGACAACACTATCACTGCGAGAACTGATCGAAATAATGGTGGTAGCAATCCGTAACTTAAGGCATAGATAGCCACTACCGCAGATGAGACACCCACGGCGGTTGTCGTGGGAGGGCTAATTTTTCCTCTTATCACAATCAGGATTACAACAGTGGCTAACGCCAGAATACCCCAGGGTTCATCAGAACCGTCAATCATACGCTCAATATACCAGCGCCATACAGGCCAAAATGTAACAAACTGTGCTAATAAAAACAGTCTGGTTGATAACATATCAAGACTTTTCACTTTCTATCCGTGGTTACAACAAGTTGGCGCTTTGTTACTAGCAGCGCCCAGAGAAGCATCATTGCCAACACTGCAAGTAAGGCTGTAATGCCTGGCTCCGGTGTAGTTGGTACCACACCACCGACTGCCAAATCTGAGACCCCTTTCGGTAAGGGCAGCGGTTGTTTTACTCGACGACTTTTTCCATCTGGATTAACGACGACTTCATCCACAGCAATAAATGAGGTATATGCTGTGAGCAGGTTATAGGTTAATCCCAAGCTGGTGATTTCTGCTTTGCGCTCAGAATCAGGTCGCAGCTTTTCATAATCACCTAATTCGGCAATACGATTTCGCGCCCAAAGATAACGCAACGCCTCATTAGAATTGGAAGCCTTTACAGTGCTCACAGCAATTGATTTTGAATAATCAGAGTTTCCGCGATAACCATGGATGCGGATATGACCTTGAGGATTTCCACGCCATTTTCCATATACTATCAGTGGTCTTTCAGCAAATAGATCTGGGACTTGTTTGGACTCTACATCGTAAACCTCAAAATCATCAAACTCAAGATTGATACCAGTAAGAACCGGCGTTTCTATATATTCACGAAATCGCTTTGCCGTTTTCTTGGCTTCACTGGGAGAAGTCATCACAAACGGCTCACCACCACCTGCTCTGGCCAGACCTTCGATTAAAAATCGATTGACACTGGAACCAATTCCAAATGAAAAGAAATTCGCGTTGTTCAAATGTTGTTTCACATAGTCGAAGGCTTCGGCTTCAATCGAAACATAACCGTCTGTCACCATCACAAAACTTCGAGAAGTTGTTTCCTCTGCCGGAAAAGCCATGGCTCTGCGTAGCGCCGGAAGCAAGCGTGTCCCACCCCCTCCTCGCTGACTTTCCATCATCGTAATCGCCTTTTTTATATTGGCTTCTGTAACCGGAAGTGAAGTCTCTGAAAGCACTGTTGAGCCACCGGAAAAAAACAGAATATTGAAAGAATCGGTAGCACGTAAGCCCGTCAGCAACTCCTTCATCAACTGTTTGCTGGTATCCAGTGGAAAACCGTGCATCGACCCTGAAACATCAACTAAAAAAATGTATTCACGTTTAGGAATATCTACAACAGGCACACGCTTCGGAGGCTGAGACATCAGCAGAAAGAAATTTTCCTGCTCGCCCTTGTGCAATAACAACCCTGTCTGAATTTCCTTACCACGTAACTTATATCGTAGAATATAGTCACGATCGCCTTTGCTATTTTCATCCGCGTTGAGGCGCACACTTGCCTTGCCCTGTTCGTCATAATCTACATCGACTTCATGAGACGGTGATGTCAACGCTTGAATAGGAATACCCGCAGCAACAGTCACATCAATATTAAATACATAAGGCACAGGTTCGCTGTGATGCAAATAGGGATTTGATATCCAGCTTTCACTATCCGCTGCGCCTTGAACCATAGTTTCAGAATAACGCGGCCCCACGACGGCTGGATAAACAAACTCGTAAACACCAGATTCAGGCACAATCAGTTCAGTGTAAAATAACTCAACGACCACTTGGTCACCGGGCATAATGTTAACCACATTCATTTGAAAAACATTGGGACGTTGCTGCTCCAATAATGAAGCTCGCTTGCCTTGTTTTTTTGCCTCAGTATAGGCTTGCTTTGCTGCTTTTCGCTCCATAATTTTAGCCACCACTACCCGCTCGCCAATGGTCATTTTCATTCCGTAGACGGCTGCCTTGGTCGAACCCGGAAACACATACACTGCTTCAATCACTGATGACCCACGGTTGCGATAAACTTGGCGCACTTTCACATCGGCAATGACTCCTGAAATTTCAACAGTTGCGGAGGTTTTCTGTAATGGAAGGTTATCCAGATCATCACTATTTTCGCCAATCACTTGAAAATATGGCGATAAGGTTGTGTCATCTTCTGTCAGGTTCGCCGATACACCGGCCTGGAACAGCAACAAGGCGATCATTCCCAACAATCGTAACGGTTTTATACAAAGACTCTTCATGCTCATATCCTCAATTGATTGATATCTTAGGGTCTGTAAATCGGTGACCAGCACCGTCATACAAAGTCTAAAGATCAGGATTGAAAAAACGTTGAAGAGTTAATGAATTCGATGTGAAATTTGTGTGAACTAGGTGGCTGTCCGAAAATAGAAGCCGTTCCGAGGGAAAGTGGTTTTGAGTCCACTTTTTTCGATTCAATGAGGCGAATACTTGTTGTATTGAACGAATTTAATCGGAAGAATGGGCCAAAATCAGCTTTTCCGCAGTAGGCTCTCTATTCTCGGACAGCCTCCTAGTCATTTACAATGAGCAGTCAATTAGGAGCGAGGATTTAATAAAATCGGACTCTTGAGGCAGGATTTTGGTTCATATTCAAGGCGTAGAAACTTAGTTCTGCCCGTATTTATCACCAGTTGGTGTAGATAATCGCGTCGCTATTTGGCGCCACAAAGGATTGTATGAAGGAGATGAAGAATATAGGCGAGTTGATAGAAACATGTAGGCTAAAGCCAACGCAGCAGAACAATTGATGATTGTTTAATCAATTGTTCTGATCGTAGAAACAATACATAAGGTGGTTTGACGGAATAAAGTTACCAAGATTGCGCAGGATTTTTGTTTCTGACCGTACTATCTCAAGAGACGCATAGTCATTCTACGTAACGATTGAGATTGCGTTGGTCAGGAGCAAAAAGACAAGCAAGGTTGGTAACTTTGTTTCGTCAAACCACCTAAGATCAATACACTGAATAGTTACTGAGGATTTATCACCCCCAATCATGTCATTGAAATTGAATTGTTATCTAACGGCTTTGAATGATATCGACCACATAGTCGGCGAATGAAAAGGCACAGGTGAATGCCGGGGAAACCGCATTGAGGATATGGGTTGATTTAGCGTCGCCTTCAACCACAAAGTCATTGACTAGCGTTCTGTTCTTAATATCCAACAACTGAGCTCTAATACCTGGTGTTCCCCATCCTGAGAACATGGATACATCTACATCCGTTGCCATCCGTGCGGCATCAGCAACCAGTGTATTTTTGAAATATTTCCTCATTTCCTGAGTAGCCAACTTGTGATAATCACTCGGATCCTTGAGAAATAAAGCTGTATTATTGCGAATGGTTTCGCTCAGTTCAGACAGGTTAAAACCCTTGAGTCCACTGTATTGTTCTCGCCAAAAAGCAGGAATCGCAGTCGGCCCGATCTTCAATGATAAATCTACAGTGAGTGTGAAATGAACACCCAGAAAAGGATTATTCAAATTAGGGACTGGATAGATATGCCGCTTGAATGTACCGATTTTTCTGTTCGCAGTGAGATATAAACCTTTAAATGGGGCGACTCGGTATTGTTCGCCAAAGCCATGATCATGGGCAATGCGATCCGCGTATAGACCTGCAGCATTAATAAAATGTCCTGCAGAATAAACACCGTTGCTAGTTTCAACTTTCTCTTGGTTGTTGGAACGATAAGCAACACCTTTATCAATTTGGACGCCAGCTGATTTCAATTCGTTTTCAAGCGCTTGCATAATCTGTCGGGGATTAACAGATGAGGTTGTTGGCGACCATAAAGCCTTGTCAATCGTGCGTACCCTGGGCTCGAGTTCACGTGCCTCTGCTGCTGTGATCAGACTGGTTTCAATACCATTCACGTTGGCTCGACGAAATAATTCTTCAAGCCCAGTGATTTCTTCCTCATTCACAGCAACGACAAGTTTGCCACAATGATTGATGGAGAGCTTTTGTTCGAGACAATAGTCGCGCATACGCTGATTCCCATCTCGAGTGAAACGCGCCTTCAAGCTATCTTGCGAATAATAAAAGCCTGCATGCAAAACACCGCTGTTTCGACCACTCGCATGAGAACCGGCGGACGCCTCCTTCTCAAGGATTCGGATAGAACAGCCTGGATCTCGTTGCAGCAGAGCTCGCGCCACTGAGAATCCAATAATCCCAGCGCCGATAATTAAATAGTCACTTGTTTTTGTCATTCAAAATTTTTGGTTGATAGTGGATCCTCGACCCGGACTGTCCGAGAATAGGAGCAGGGCGATGACTGAGTTCGCAACTGTTTTAGCAACGCGACTTATACTCTCCGCACATGAAAATTCAGCATCAATGGCGCGCACTGCTTACATATAAACTTGGTGTAAATAGCGGCGGAACCCCTTGTTGTAAAATGACTACAGCCAAGGCTTTCCGCCTTGCTCTCCACAAAAAATCACTCACCCTAAATGCTAATTTTTCATGTGCGAAGAGATATCGGTATAATCAGTAGCTAGTGCTCCGTCAACATTATATTGACGGGTATAGAAAGCCGATCAATGGTCATCGCGTCATTGCACTCGTTTGGATTAGCCTGCTAGTCCTGCTCTCGTGCGTCTAGCAGCTAACCATTTCTCAACTCTCTATAACCCCGTCAACATAACCTTGACGGAGCGCTAGAATAGCAACCATAAGCGTACAAAGTATACATCATCTTAGTCAATTAACCTTTCTTCGATACTATAGCGGTGTATTCAGCTGGCAATAAAAAATGTCTTTTCCCCAAGCCAAAACTTACTATCACCCACAGCGTATGCAAGATGATTTTAAAATCATCGATCAGCGAATGATGGCTAATATAATACAGCTCCAGACGCATACGTATGGGCAGTAAGTTATCAATATAATGTTGATCAACGTCTTCGCCAGGAGACAGCTGTTGTTCAGATTGGGTATAGTAGTAAAGCGTCCCCGGACTAGATAAGCCTGGCTTTACCTCTAGAGTACGCAGCCAGTCTTCCGTATATGCTCGATCAACAATACCGGGATCTTCTGGACGCGGACCAATTATCGACATATCACCTTGAATGATATTTACCAACTGAGGCAGCTCATCTATTTTTAAATCTCGCAGCCATCGTCCCAGAGTAAAGATTCGAGGGTCACCAGGAGCTGTCACTGCACTGTAATAATCGCTCTCAACATGCATGGTACGGAATTTATACATCTTGAAAACTTTTCCATTCAAACCCACACGATTTGCCATATAAAAGATGCTACCAGGACTGGAGATTTTAATCCCCA
Organism: Methylococcales bacterium; assembly: GCA_036478815.1. GTDB lineage: Bacteria > Pseudomonadota > Gammaproteobacteria > Methylococcales > DRLZ01 > DRLZ01. Next base: position 338 of record JAZGEP010000122.1, on the reverse strand, counting down.
ATGCAATTAGCAACAGAACAGGAGTTAGAAGTAATAAGGCAATTCCTGCTAACAATATATCGAAGATTCTTTTTAGCATATAATTAATTTGCGCCTTCATGTTTCGTAATAACATTACGTAGTCTTTCAACCTGATACCGCCTAATCTTAAAGTGCTTTCTCATAAATAGTCAATTTTTTATTGAGTGTGCATATGAAAAAGAAATTCATTGTCCAAGCATTGACCTCTGAACGCACCGTGTCGATATCCGGCAAACGACGACTCAAACACTGGCGTGAAAGCACACTAAATTCACACTCTGCCATATTCAACCAACTTCCATGCTTTGGTGTATAAA
>JAZGEP010000121.1:0-3724 GCA_036478815.1 Methylococcales bacterium | reverse complement strand
TATTCCGGTCTTTTTGTCCAATTGCCCAATGACGACCAAGCTGATATCCATAATCCGCAATCGCGTATTCTTGCAGTGATTGAAGTGTAACAATAACAATCTGGTTGCTGGTGGTTTCCTCATGTTGAGCAAGCAGGGAAGACAATCTGGATTTTTGTTGCTCAGACAGCAGATTTGCCTGATCAACAACCCGTCCAGTCAGTTGCGGAAACTCAGGAGCGGCGTGACAAACACCTGTTAGCAACAACAATAAACACGCAGCAACCCAATGTCTGTAATACCGCACTTGCGTAACACGAAACACCTTGGTCATCTTTAAACCGTTATTATTCATAAGTACTTTGTCTCAAATGTTGTACGATGTATTTTCAACCATGCTTTTTACTAGAGTCAGTCTATATTTAACTGGCTATATAAGAGATAATAGTCGGCTTTTCTATCATTGCTGATGATGCACCACACACTTTTATCATTGTCTATCCGATTTATAGGTTCATAACGCTAGGAGGCTGTCCGAGAATAGAAGCCGTAGCGAGGGAAAGCGATTTTGAGTCCATTGTTCCGATTAAATGAGGCGAATACTTGTTGTATTGAACGAATTTAATCGGAACAATGGGCCAAAATCCGCTTTTCCGCAGTAGGCTCTCTATTCTCGGACAGCCTCCTAAATCGTGTCACAAACATGATTTACAAGATGTAATCACAGTATTGAAACAATAAAAACAACCATGCAACAAAACCAGATTCTTCAAAAATTAATCAACAATAAAAACCTGTCCAGCACTGAAATGCACTGGCAAATGACTGAAATCATGAGTGGAAACGCCACATCTGCTCAGATAGCAGCCGTGTTGACTGCGTTACGCATGAAAGGTGAATCAATCGATGAAATCACTGCTGCTGCTAAAGTAATGCGCGAGTTGGCAGAACCTTTGCATCTGCAAGGCGAACATCTGGTTGATACGTGTGGCACCGGTGGTGATGGTCAGAATACCTTTAATATTTCAACCGCATCTGCATTTGTTGTCGCTGCTGCTGGCGGTAAAGTTGCCAAGCATGGCAATCGATCCGTTTCCAGTAGTTGCGGAAGCGCCGATGTATTGGAAGCAGCAGGGGTTAATCTGGATTTGACACCAGAACAGGTGAAAACCTGTGTTGACCAGATTGGTGTGGGATTTCTATTCGCACCTGTTTGGCATAGTGCGATGAAACATGCGCGAGCACCACGCAAGGAACTTGGTGTGCGTACCTTGTTTAATCTGCTTGGGCCATTATCCAATCCAGCACAAACACCGAATCAATTGGTTGGGGTGTTTAATGATGAGTGGCTAGAAGCGTTCGCTGAGGTCTTGCAACGCCTTGGTAGCAACCATGTGCTGGTGGTTCATGCCGACGATGGACTGGATGAAATCAGTATTGCTTCCTCCACTCAAATTGCCGAACTAAAAGATGGTGAAATTAGCCGTTACAGCATCGAGCCTGAACAGTTTGGTCTACAACGTACTTCACTCAAGCCGTTGGCCGTTACCAATGCCGAACAAAGTCTGGCTCTTATCAATCAGATCTTTGATGGAGAGAGCGGCGCTGCCACTGACATTGTATTACTCAATGCCGGAGCAGCCATTTATGCAGCCGATCTAACAACAAATCTTGATGACGGAATTCAACTGGCGAGAAATGTGATACACAATGGTTCAGCCAAGGCTCGTTTCACTCAGCTGATAGAGTTATCCAGGCAACTTGCCAAGGGAGGGGTTATTCAACAATCCCCTGTTACCAAAGTATCAACAGTCACAACGACATCTGACACGCCGACTATACTGAGAAAAATACTGGCACGCAAACGCGAAGAAATTGCTTCGCGACAAACAAAACGTAGCATTGATGATCTAAAAGAAATTATTGAAGAAGAAGCTGGCAAACCACGTGGATTCTACCAAGCGTTACAAGACCATCTCAGTCAAAAGCGACCAGCGATTATTGCCGAAGTAAAAAAAGCGTCTCCCAGCAAAGGTGTCATCCGAGAAAATTTTAATGCGGGGCAAATTGCCATTCAATATGCTCAAGCTGGCGCATCTTGCCTATCGGTACTCACTGACCAGGATTTTTTTCAAGGCTCAGAAGTCAATTTAATGATGGCAAAAAAGTCGTGCCCTCTACCAATATTACGTAAAGATTTTATCATTGACCCTTATCAAGTCTATGAATCTCGCGCAATCGATGCTGACTGTATATTGCTCATCGTCTCAGCCTTGGCTGATGTTCAAATGCGAGAATTATCGGCTCTTGCAATTAAGTTAGGAATGGATGTACTGGTCGAAGTCCACGATGAAACAGAACTACATCGAGCTCTCAAACTGGACACTCCATTGATCGGCATCAACAACCGTAATCTTCACAGCTTTGAAACATCATTAAGTACAACAGAGCAATTAGTCTCGCTAATACCCGACAATCGCATTATCATCACTGAAAGCGGTATCCACACACCTGCTGATGTCGCTCGTATGCAACAGGCGCAGGTGAATACATTTCTGGTTGGTGAATCGTTAATGGCAGCAGACGATCCTGGCGAACAGCTCAAATCATTATTTTCATTATAATAAAATCAAACATGAACATCGGGACAATTAATAACTTACAAGTCATCAAACAAGTTGAGTTTGGCGTCTATCTGGATGGCGGTGAATTTGGTGAGATTTTGCTCCCAAAACGTTATGTTCCCGATCATCTATCGGTTGAAGATAACATTGATGTTTTTATCTATAACGATTCAGAGGATCGTTTGATTGCAACAACAGAAACACCACTGGCAATGGTAGGTGAATGCGCCTGGTTGAGAGTAAAAGACGTGAATCGGGTCGGTGCATTTTTGGACTGGGGCTTACCAAAAGACTTGCTGGTTCCTTATAACGAGCAATATTCACCAATGGAAGTGGGAAAATATTATCCTGTGTGTGTACTGCTGGACAATGAAACCAACCGCATCGCCGCATCATCCAAACTCTATCAATTTCTCGAAGAACAATCGGATGATTTGACCCCTCAACAAGCTGTTGATCTGCTCATTATTCAACGCACAGATTTAGGTTTTAAAGCTGTTATTAATCACACCCATCTAGGGCTACTTTTCCATAGTGATGTATTTCAAAATTTGAAGACGGGACAGAAGATCAAAGGTTACATCAAAGACATTCGTGATGATGGAAAAATTAATCTTTGCCTGCAATTACCGACTCAAGAAAAGCGTGAGGAACTTTCCGAAACTATTTTGGACTATTTAAAACAAAATGGTGGGAGCTCCACGTTAACTGATAAAAGTCCACCAGAAGAAATCTACGAGCAATTCAAAGTGAGTAAATCCAACTATAAAAAAGCACTTGGATCACTTTATCGGCAACGCATTATCAGTATTGATAAACAGAAAATAACACTGTTAGACGAAAACAATCACTAGGAGGCTGTCCGAGAACAGAAGCCGTAGCGAGGAAAAACAGTTTTGCGTCCATTTTTTCGATTAAATTAGGCGAATACTTGCTTGTATTGAACGAATTTAATCGGAAAAATGGGCCAAAATCCGCTTTTCCGTAGTAGGTTTCTATTCTCGGACAGCCTCCTAGTAGTCTTTCAATGTGATATTGCCGGGTATAGAAAGCCGATAAATGGTCATCTGCGTTGTTGCACTCGTTTGGATTAGCCTGCTAGTCCTGCTCTCGTGCGCCTA
>JAZGEP010000120.1:0-20553 GCA_036478815.1 Methylococcales bacterium | reverse complement strand
CTATAGACGACACTGATAATATTCGGTAAAATGGCTCGCTAAGTTGGGGCCATAGCTCAGCTGGGAGAGCGCTACAATGGCATTGTAGAGGTCGCCGGTTCGATCCCGGCTGGCTCCACCACGGCATTCAACTTGTTTAATCAGTCCCCATCGTCTAGAGGCCTAGGACACTGCCCTTTCACGGCGGTAACAGGGGTTCGAACCCCCTTGGGGACGCCATCTTTAGAAAGCCTTCGAGAATTCTCGAAGGCTTTTTTTTGATCAAAAAATACAATCAGCAAGCATCTTTTTATGACCTGTTGTGGTTTGTATGCATAATCGTTTGGGTCTGCAATGATATTCTCAGTTCTACCCTAGGAGGCTGTCCGAGAATAGAAACCGTAGCGAGGGAAACCCATTTTGAGTTAGATATTTCGATCATTTGAGGCGAATAGTGGGCCTATTTAACGATAATGATCGGAAAATCTGGCCAAATTGGGCTTTTCCGCAGTAGGTTCTCTATTCTCGGACAGCCTCCTAGCGACTCATTTCGGATCGCTTGTCAAGCTCGGTCAATACACGGTTGGCAGTCTTACTGATGTTTGGATCACCATCTTCCGCCATTTGTCTGAGCCCATCAAGAGCAATAACATCCGTGGAAGGATTATTTTCGATCCTCTGTAATAACGAGTCAATTACTTGCAGGCGGGTTTCTGTGGCCAGATTGTTTCGCGTCGCCAAGTCCACTAATGCCTCGCTTGCTTCGGTGCCTTGTAAACCGGTCAATTCATCAATCGCATTGGCATAGAGATGCGGGAACGGTGAATGTAATGCATCCACGGCTTTTTCCAATAGCGCATCACTGGATGCTTCTTGCTCATCGTCAGAATAGCCCAGGTCGTCCGATTTACTATCCTCTCCGGTTAATTCAATGGCGCTGTTTTCTGCTGCTATCGGGGGTTTATTCAGCGTTTTCACTCGAATTGCTTCTACTGGTGCAGATAGTACCTGGAGAATAATTTCGTCTTCACTGACATCGAGTATATATGAATAGCCATTCAGGATATTTTTGATGCCTTCCTTGAGCGGTATAGTATCGAAAAAGGTCGATATTGTTTGGTCTGCTGTCATCGGGTCGTTGTAATTGACTGTTACTCTTAGTTTGGTTCTCAGTTCATCGAATACCCGCTTGATCGAGGTTTGGTTGATGTGTGCCGACAATAAACCCTCGTGGTATTGAACAACACAGTCCAACTTCGTAACCGATGCTTGCGAAGTGGTTGTGCGCGGTTCAGCAGCACGGGCGTCAAAGTTCGTCAAAAATAATGTGATGCTTAGTGCGAAACTCAAGAAAAGAAAGATAAACGACTCTTGAAATCTCATTAGTTACAACTCCTTAAAACTATTGATAACTAATTAGTAATGACATCTCCTCCGTTTGAACGAAGGAGATGTCACAACTACTGATCTAACTGATTAGTTACGAACCGGGATTAACCACTGGGCCGATTGGGTCTATAGGGCCAATTTCCACTGGAAGTTCAATGACCGGTGGGATAATGACCGGTGGGATTAGCGGTGGGATGAATAATCCAGTAAGTCTTCTTTCGAAGCAGTTAATGGTCATGGAAGCATCATCCGATCGGGCATTAGCTAATATAGGGTTGCCAAGTATCTGACGCCCTCGAAGCCGGAATGTATGGAACCCCGACGGTACAGTAAAAAATGCCGTACTGCCGACTTCGATTGTATTCTGGTCATTCACACCGGGATTGTCGTTGAGTTCAACTGAACGCCTTACCCCAGCAGCAGGGATGCCGGCATCCCTGCTGATGCCAAATTCATAGGTTCCATTTCCGCTTTGATGCCGATAATCCGCGCTGCCGACCACTGTGCAAAAGTGATTGTGACCGGTCAAAAAAACGCTACTGCTAAGAATATTAGTCCAGGCATTGGGAAGATTGATATTTGCGGTAGTTGAAACTCCAGTCGCTGCATTGTGGGCAAATCCCGATAACGGTGTTAATGCCAACAAAACAGGCAGGGCGGCTGTCTTTAAATGACTTGTGATACTTTTTTTTAGTGTATTCATAATACATCTCCTTTAAGTTAAAAAAACATCTTGATTAAGACCCGAATAAAATGGCCTTGAGTAATAAAGTAATGTTTTGTTTGGGAAAAAAGGAGTAAAAAACGCACTAAGAAAAGGTAAGTTTGTCATAGCAATGAACGAAATAATATGCATCAAAGTCACTTTAAATCATCATTTTGAAGCAGACCTTGCTTCATTGTCGCCTTTTGGTCAGAAGCAACGATTGCTTGCGTGTTTCTTTTGCCAGCCTTGAATGGTCTGGTCACGAAGAAAGATCAAGCTTGGAAGTATAAATTGATACATCTAGCACGTCTGATAATAGTGATTCAGAGGCTTAATGCAGAAGGAAAAAAATGAAAGGACAGCAAGCGATAACGAAACAATCCAGCAATTTGATAGCACATTATCAAACAACGATTGACTATCACCGAAGGCAGCTGGAGTATTATCGGATAAAATCGAGTGAAGAGCGTCTAAACAAGTCGAAGGAGTGGTCAGTGAATTCGATTGCGCGGCTACGATGAGTTCAAGGGGCGTTGAAATATTGATTTTTCCTCAGCAAGTAACGACTATTTGGCTAAGAAGCATGCATGAAATAACTTGAACATTCTGGCTGGTCTTTTTGCTCCTGACTAAACCATCTCAATTGTTGCGTAGAACAACGATGCGCCTCTTGAGATGGTTTAGTTAGAAACAAAATCCTGCGCCATCATTGTTCAAGTTATTCCATGCACGTTCTTTATCAATTCTCTACGCCTTGCAATACAACATCGATGGAGTATTAGTTTTAGCACGTCTTATCAAAGATTGTTGAGAATTGATTGATAATATTCGTTATGTGGTTTCATCTCTATTCTTTCTCGAAATACCACAAAAGCATTGTACAATAGTGTATCGACTTGATGGGATTTCAGATAAATCTCATCGTATGAACTTTTTGGATAATTTAATGGCTGAGAATTCAATAAAACCCTAAGCTCTAACTTGCCTTTTTTCCCGCTCAGATGTACTCAAATCGGTGCATATAATAACTATGCGTTTCTTGAAATCATCTGATCTGAAGCAAAAAATTCTGCGTTATAGTTTCGGGGCATCAGTAACTGCGAATGATTAATTTAACAATTTTGTGCTGTTTTTGCAGCGCCGAAGATGAGAAAAAAGACCAGTAAAATGTTAAATTAATTATACCCAGGTACTGATGGCCTGAGCTCTAAATAAAATAACTATCGTTCGTGTTGAACAACGATTTTCTAAATTCATCACCATCTTATATTAAACAGAACTCTACATCGAAGGAGAATTTATGCATAACAATCTAATTGAAATGAACCTGGATCAATTCGATGATGACATTATTGAACAAATGAGCAGTCTCCTTGATCTAGACCTAGCAACAACCAAAACTGCTGTGGAATCCACAATCACTAGTGAATTGAGTGAAATTCTAGAATTCACAGTGACTGATAAAGACTCTCGATTATTGGATATTCTGAGAAACATTAATGATCGTTTGCTGGATCAACTCTCCACTATTCTAAGTAATACCAGGAATCATGGTGAACTGTTTACGAAAGGTTTCAAGATGCTTGAATCATTAGTAGGAGAAGAGAAGCTATCAAGCTTAGTGGCTGCCTTAAGTCATTCAAATGACGTAGATCAAGAATCGATGCAATCAATTGTCAGTATCACGGCACCAGTCATCTTTTCGTCAATAAAGCGAGTAGCCAAAAACGAGGACATGAACAAACAAAACCTGGCAACTTTTTTGGCCGAACAAAAAGAATATGTAGCCAGATTGCCTCAAATCAAGTTAGCAAATCACTTGCAACCTGACCCACCCAAAAAAGCATCTCTATTCAATAATTTGGCCTACATGGCTATATTAATTGGCTTGGCTTTTTCTGCGTACAATTTTATACAATCAAAAGAAGCAATCAACTTTGATTCAAATCAGAACGATAGTGCATCAACCGTTCTTATGCAGGATGAACAACAATCAAAAGAAACTGTTAGTAGCACTCAAGTGCAATTAATCGATTTACTGACTTCCATTGGTGGAATCTTTGCCAACATTAATAATATCGAATCGGCAAAAAATGCACTCCCAAAAATTCAGGATGCAACGACAAAGCTGGATAATTTATACAGACAATACAATGACTTATCCGATTCTGAAAAAAATCGCATTAATACCGTGGTTGGTGAAAATATTAATGCACTTAAATCAACAGAAAGTGAATTGAATTCAATCGATGGGGTTGACTCAGTTCTTGAAGAAGCAATGGATAATTTAGTGGATAAGCTGAAAATGTATACTAGATCTTGACCCAATATTCGATTTTATGACAATAATTCATTATCAATCATATGGATTATGTTGTAACAAGATGTTTTGATGGTACTAAGTATTTTGTTTTGCGCTCGTAACTTGATTGAATGAGTGTTAGTGAGAATAATTGAAACAAATTAAATAAAAAAAATTAATATAGATAATACACTTTATAGCACTACATAATGTTTTCTCCATTTTTAATATTAATTAAGTAAAGGGGAATATTTTTTTAAATTCAACAATGAATTAAGTTACGAAAATTAAAAACGAAAAATGGGTTAAGGAGTGTGGGCGCCTAAAATACGAGTAATCTGGATATCCATCTAGGAGGCTGTTCGAGAATAGAAGCCGTAGCGGGGAAAAGCGGTTTTGAGTCCATTTTTTTGATTCTTAATGAGGCGAATACTTGCAGTATTTAACAAATTTAATCGGAAAAATAGGCCAAAATCCGCTTTTCTGCAGCAGGCTTTCTATTCTTGGGCAGCCTCCCCAGCTCAATGGCTACCTCGACTTGTTCTATGTCGGCCAGGGCTTTGTCATACAGCGTAACTCCATTTTCAAAATAGCCAGTAAACAAACGTAAGAACTGATTCGTGCGTCTCTCCAGTCGCTTGCCGTTCAGTGCCAACGCTGAACAATAGCTTGATTTTAATCCAGGTCATTTGGGTGTAGATAGTCATCACTGCTTTTTGGCTGGCGTTTGAATGAGGATCGTTATACGATTCGCGCAAATCATGAGTCTGAAGATATAGCCCGACTGCACAGATTTTTTGAATGCCTTATAGAATTCGTTAGTCAAAACCGTGTGGTAATGACCATCAATAAGCTGGCTCGTTAAGTTTGGTTTATCATTGCTTGATGGCGTATGGCTGATTACTCTGTGACTTGCAGGAAACTAGAGGGCTTTCAATGGATTCAGGACTGTTCTGCTGTGACATTGTGCTTATAAAGATGTTTTCTAAAGGTTGCCATTTATACTCTATACGCTATAATGGGCGGCTTTATATTGTTTGTTGATGGGCGTAAATATGGGGCTTAAAACAACTCACAATACACTACCGACCATGCTAAGTACCTGAGCATAATTAATTTAACAGTTTACTGGTCTTTTTTCTCATCTTCGGTGTTGCAGAAACAGTTACATAGCTCACTATGCGCCCGTTTCTGCGCCTTGAAGATGAAAAAAATCCTGCGCAAAATTGTTAAATTAATGATGCTCAGGTATTTAATTAATTGGTCGTTTCTTGCGTCTCAACTTCAGTTGCTAGCCTGCTTTTGCTCTATATGCAATTTGTAGACGAAGAAAACTCCTGCGCTATATGGGCATGGTTATTTGTAGAGAGATTTTAGATAACTTTATTTCGTTAAACCGCCTTTTAACATATATTGGGTGAGCCTGTAGGTGAATGGTCAATATGGTGTCTTGAAAATAGGATTAATTTTCGACGTGAGCCATGCTTGATCAAACTAAGAGATTTCCACTGTTGACAGAAACAACGACTGTTGCAGAAGTTCTGATCAATTCAGCCAAGTCCGAGACAATTATCTGATATGTGTTATTCCGAAACAAAAGTTATTGTAGACCGCTCGAATGGGATTTTACATTCAGTTGCTCAGTTTTTATTGAGCTGCCATTTGGGGGTGCGAATAAAATTAGGTAAGCTGGTTTTACTATCGATCATTGTTATTAACACAGCTGCTATTGCAGATGAAGCAGTGATTACAGTGCAAAAGCAACGAGGTATTCCGGTTATTTCAAAGTTGAACGATGCTTTGCTGGTTACCATGAAAAACGCCAAAACACTTGACTATGGCGAACGTTATCAAGCGCTCGACAAAGTGATTAGTGAGACACACGATTTATCCAGAATTGCTCGATTTTCAGTCGGCAGGAAGTATTGGGGTGAAATGTCAGAGCATCAACAAAAAACATTTGTTGATGAGTTCTACCGCTACACAATTGCCACATATGTCGACCGTTTTAACGGTTTCGGTGGAGAATCATTTAAAACTGTATCAGAGCAAAGCTTACCGCGAGGTCGCTTATTGGTTAAATCAGTACTACGAAGTCCTGAATTTAGCGTGGTCAATTTCGACTATATTCTTGATCAGGATAAGAATGGGGAATGGAAGATCATTAATATCATGGCTGATGGTGTGAGCGATCTTGCTTTGAAGCGCGCGCATTATACCGATGTAATTAAAGTCAAAGGTGTTGATGCGCTGATTGCTGAGATAAAAGCAAAATCAGCTAGTTATTCCACTGAAAAATAATAATAAATCTAGAGTTTTGTGCTGGGTCATACAGAGTCGAGTGTGGCAAAATATTGACCATGATCGATAGAAAACAGATTAGGTTTTAATTCATATTTCAAACATGTCAGGTTAAAAATGCGGATAAAAACGAAAAAAGGCTTGGATATCCCACTTATGGGTGAACCCGAGCAAGTTATTTACGATGGCCCTCAAGTAAGATCAGTTGCTTTATTGGGTCGGGATTTCCTGGGGTTGAAAGCCTCTTTAGCGGTGAATGTTGGTGATTCTGTCAGTTTGGGGCAAGTATTGTTCACTGACAAGAGAAACCCAGGTGTGAAATTCACATCTCCGGCAAGCGGGGTAGTTGAGTCGATTAATCGTGGCAATCGACGTGTATTACAGTCGATTGTAATTAAGGTAGAAGGTCGACGTTCAGAAGCCTTTATAAAGTATGCTGTATCCAAGCTGGATGGGCTTAGCCATGCTGTAGTGTCCGAGAATCTGATTAACTCTGGATTATGGACAGCTTTCAGGACACGTCCATATTCGAAAGTACCTGCAGTGGACAGCAAGCCACACTCTATTTTTGTTACAGCGATGGATACTCATCCATTGTCACCCGATGCCAATATCATCATTAACGAGCGTGCTGATGATTTTATTCATGGCCTGCAAGTAATCAGTAAGCTCACTGAAGGCAAAGTGTTTGTCTGCAAAGCCCCTGGAGTGATGATGCAGGTTAATCAGTCGCAACAAACACAATTGACTGAATTTAATGGCCCCCATCCAGCGGGTGTTGCTGGCACACATATTCATTTTCTGGATCCGGTGAATGCTAACAAAACAGTCTGGCATATCGGCTATCAAGCTGTGTTGGCGATTGGTGCATTATTTACTACAGGTAAAATTAATTCAGAGCGAGTCGTAGCCTTATCTGGTCCTGAAATCAGCAAGCCGCGACTGATTAGAACACGGTCAGGAGCTAGCACTGAGAATCTGGTTGCTGATGAAATTAATGTTCCAGAACACCATCCGGATTATATTAGTCGCGTTATTTCTGGTTCGCCATTGCATGGTCACAAAGCTGTTGCCTGGGCAGCCTTCCTTGGTCACTATCATAATCAGGTGACAGTGTTGCAAGATGAAAAAGTCAGAGAGTTTTTTGGCTGGATCACCCCTCAGGCGAGTAAATATTCTCAATTGAATGTGACATTAGCCAGCTTGCCAATCAATAAAGGCTATAAGTTCAGGATGACTACCAGTACCCATGGTAGTCCTAGAGCGATTGTGCCGGTTGGCGCTTTTGAAGCGGTGATGCCATTGGATTTACACCCAACGCCTCTGATCAAGGCGCTAATCGTTGGCGATACTGATACGGCACTGCAGCTCGGTTGTCTTGAATTGGATGAGGAGGATTTGGCGTTGTGCACATTTGCTGATCTGGGAAAACATGATTTTGGTCCGGTTTTACGAACTAATCTTACTCAAATTGAGAAGGAAGGATAATGTCAGCAACACGGCGATTTCTAGATTCTTTACGTCCTCACTTTGTTGATGACGGCAGACTGGCTAAATTTTATGCGATCTATGAAATGGTCGATACGTTCATTTATACGCCAGGTGAACGCGCAAATGGAACCGTTCATGTGCGCGACATAGTCGATCTTAAACGAGCTATGACATACGTGGTGATTGCCACGATTTTTTGTGTGTTGATGGCGTGCTATAACACTGGATATCAGGCCAATGCTGCTTTGGCGACTACAGGTGCTGATACTATCGATAACTGGCGCAGCCTGATTATGAATATGCTGGGTTATAGCGCCAGTAATCCGCTTTCAAATTTTGTGCATGGGCTACTTTATTTTCTGCCTATTTATATTGTTACCCTTGCCGTTGGCGGTGTCTGGGAAGTCTTGTTTGCCGTGGTACGTAAACACGATGTAAACGAAGGTTTTCTAGTGACTTCCATGCTCTACACCTTAATCTTGCCACCAACCATTCCATTATGGCAGGTTGCGTTAGGAATCAGTTTTGGTGTGGTGATTGGCAAAGAAGTGTTTGGTGGTACCGGTAAAAACTTTCTCAATCCTGCATTAACAGGACGTGCGTTTTTGTACTTTGCTTATCCAGCATACATGTCTGGTGACGCAGTCTGGGTGGCGGTCGATGGTTTTAGTGGTGCAACTCCACTTGGTCTGGCAGCGACAGGTGGTATGGATGCCATTTATCAATCAGGTTACACTTGGTTGCAGAGCTTTATGGGCTTTATCCCTGGTTCAATAGGCGAAACTTCAACACTGGCGTGTTTGATTGGTGCTTCATTTCTAATGATTACCAAAGTAGGATCGTTTCGAATTATTTTTGGTGTGTTTTTGGGCATGTTTGCTACCAGCGCATTGTTTAATATACTGGGCAGTGACACCAATCCGATGTTTGCAATGCCTTGGTATTGGCATTTGGTGGTTGGCGGCTTTGCCTTTGGTATGGCGTATATGGCGACTGATCCTGTCAGCGCGGCACAAACTGATCCGGGGCGATGGATTTATGGTTTTTTGATTGGCATGATGACAGTGCTGATTCGAGTGGTCAATCCAGCCTATCCTGAAGGGATTATGCTAGCAATTTTGTTTGTGAATATATTCGCTCAACTTATTGACTACGGTGTTATTCAGGTGAATATTCGTAGAAGGGCGAAACGATATGTCTAAGAAGGATAGCCCAATGAAGGATAACCCAATGAATTCCAAAACTGGAAACGGGCGTGATTATAAGCAGAAGCTTGATGCATTATTGGCCAAGATTCGCACATTACCCAATGACAGCCTTGAGAAAACAATTGCTGTAGCTGTTGGTGTGAGCTTGTTCTGTGCTGTGTTTGTAGCGTTATCCGCGGTTGCCTTAAGACCGCTTCAGGTTGCCAATAAAAAGCTGGATATCGACAAGAATATTGTCACTGTTGCCGGACTGATCTCTGAATCGGAGGCTGGTGATGCTGATTTGGTCAGAGCTGCTTTAAGCAATATTGAGAGCAAGATTGTAGAGCTTGAAACTGGTGAATTTAATGAAACGATTGATATCGAGACATTTGATGCCAGAAAAGTCGCCGGTGATCCAGAGCTTGGTATGGAAATTCCACGGCAAGATGATGTTGCACATATTAAACGCAGATCAAAATATGCAAAAGTCCATCTTGTCAAGAAAAACGGCAAACTTGATGCAATGATTCTACCTGTCAGTGGCTACGGGTTGTGGTCGACCATGTATGGGTTTTTGGCATTGGAAGCGGATGGAAAAACTGTGCGTGGTATTAACTTCTACGATCAGGCAGAAACTCCTGGACTGGGAGGCGAGGTTGTTAATCCAAAATGGCGCGCCATCTGGAAAGGCAAGAAAGTTTATAATGACCAGGGCGAGCCAGTTCTGGGATTAGTTAAAGGTAATGTTGATCCGTCCAAGCCAGGTTCAGAATATCAAGTGGATGGTCTTGCGGGTGCAACTCTGACAAGTCAAGGTGTTAGTAACCTAATTAAGTACTGGTTGGGTCAAAATGGTTTTGGTCCATTTCTTGAGAAGTTAAAACAATCTAAAACTAAAACGCTTGAAGGTGCAGCATGAGTGCAATTAGCGAAAATGAAGTAAGAGGCTTGATCGACGAGATTAAAGCCAATCAAGATGAGCTGAAAGAAGTTGTACGCGAGCCTTTAGTTGACAATAATCCGATAACACTTCAGGTATTGGGGATTTGTTCAGCGCTTGCGGTGACCTCGCAATTAACCACCACATTGACCATGTGTGTGGCACTAACTGCTGTCACTGCATTTTCAAGTGCTTCAATCAGCTTGATTAGAAATCATATTCCATCAAGTATTCGAATTATTGTTCAAATGACAATTATTGCTTCATTGGTGATTGTCGTCGATCAGATACTGAAAGCATTTGCTTATGACACTGCAAAGTCACTCTCAGTCTTTGTGGGGTTGATCATCACCAATTGTATCGTCATGGGTCGTGCTGAAGCGTATGCAATGAAAAACCCACCAATTATGAGTTTTTTTGATGGTATTGGTAATGGTCTTGGATATAGTTTGATATTGGTTATCGTTGCGATATTCAGAGAATTGCTAGGTGCTGGAAAATTACTTGGCTACACGATCTTGCCGACTGTTCAGGATGGCGGCTGGTATGTTCCCAATGGATTACTACTACTGCCTCCAAGTGCTTTTTTCATTATCGGATTGATGATCTGGGCTGTTAGAACCTGGAAACCTGATCAGGTTGAGCAACCTGATTTTAAGATTATGCCAGCGCATCACTTTGAGGGTACCCACTATTTTGAGGATGGCCACTAATGGAAAGTTTAATCAGTTTATTTGTCAAGTCAGTTTTTGTAGAAAACCTGGCGCTTGCATTCTTTTTGGGAATGTGTACTTTCCTGGCAGTATCCAAAAAAATATCAACAGCGATTGGACTTGGTATTGCGGTGTTAATTGTTTTGGCGATTACAGTACCGGTTAACAATCTGATCTACAATTCCTTGTTGCGTGAAGGCGCTTTGGCCTGGATGGGCTTGGATCGGGCAGATTTAAGCTTCTTGGTGTTGCTTGCCAGTATCGGTGTCATTGCTGCGTTAGTGCAGATTCTGGAAATGACACTGGATAAATTCTTTCCAGCATTGTATAACGCATTGGGCATCTTTTTACCCTTGATTACTGTGAATTGTGCGATTCTTGGTGGTAGTTTATTTATGATTGAGCGTGATTATAATTTTACCGAGAGTGTGGTTTATGGGGTTGGTGCTGGTTTTGGCTGGATGCTAGCAATTACAGCAATGGCTGGTGTCAGAGAAAAATTAAAATACAGTGATATGCCAAAAGGGCTACAAGGACTCGGCAGTGCGTTTATTATTGTTGGGTTAATGTCGCTTGGGTTCATGGCATTCTCCGGTATACAACTGTAAGGATTGGTAATGCTTGAGATAATTTTAGGGGTCATTTTATTCACAGTCATCGTGCTCGCTTTGGTGTTGATTATTCTGGGAGCCAAGTCAAGGCTTGTTGCGTCGGGTAATGTCGACATCGAAATCAATGGCGAAAAACAGATTAGTGTACCGGTTGGTGCAAAACTGCTTAATGCGTTATCTGATTCTCACCTTTTTGTTTCGTCTGCCTGCGGTGGCGGCGGCACTTGCGGTCAATGTACTGTAAAAATATTAGAAGGTGGTGGTGAACTTTTACCTACCGAAGAGACACATATCTCCAAGAGAGAAGCTAAAGAAGGTGTACGTCTTTCCTGTCAAGTGTCAGTGAAGGAACCAATGAAAATTGAAGTCCCTGAAGAGGTTTTCGGGGTGAAAAAATGGAATTGCAAAGTACGCTCAAATCATAATGTTGCCACTTTTATTAAAGAGCTGGTGCTTGATTTACCGAAATCTGACAAGATCGATTTTAGAGCTGGTGGTTTTATTCAGATTGAATGCCCACCACATCTTGTCGATTATAAAGACTTCATTGTTGAGGACGAGTTTCGTGAAGACTGGGATAAATTTGACTTGTGGAGATTTAAGTCAGATGTGAAGCAAACTGTTGTTCGCGCATATTCCATGGCAAATTACCCTGAGGAAGATGATCTGATCATGCTCAATGTACGTGTTGCTTCGCCACCTCCAGGGCGTGATGATTTGCCGCCAGGAATCATGTCATCGTGGATATTTGATCTCAAGCCCGGCGACGACGTGGTTATTTCTGGGCCATATGGTGAGTTTTTTGCCAAAGAAACAGAGAATGAAATGGTGTTTATCGGCGGTGGCGCTGGTATGGCTCCAATGCGCTCTCACATCTTTGACCAGTTAATGCGCATCAACACAAAACGTAAAATGACATTCTGGTATGGCGCCAGAAGCAAGCGGGAAATGTTCTATGTCGATCATTTCGACAAGCTCGCTAAAACGCATGATAATTTTGACTGGCATGTTGCCTTGTCTGATCCACAACCGGACGACCATTGGGATGGGTATACCGGTTTTATCCACGATATTGTGTTAAAGAACTATCTGAAAGACCATCCAGCTCCAGAGGATGTCGAATATTATCTTTGTGGTCCTCCAATGATGAACTCAGCAGTGATTAACATGCTGCAAGATCTTGGTGTTGAGGACGATCATATTGCACTTGATGACTTCGGCGGCTAGAGAACATGTATTGAACAACAAAAGAGTAGCAGAGTTGGTTCTGCTGCTCTTTTTTTTATTTCTGATTTCAGCTTGCTCTAACCCGGGCCAGCGTCAACAATCGACACTCAATGGTTCCACTATGGGAACCGTTTGGTCAGTCAAATTTATCACCAGTGCTACTTCGCACTTGACTGAGAGTCAAGTGAATGCAACTATTAACGCCGAGTTGCAACGTATTGATCAGTTGCTATCTACCTACCTGGAAAATTCAGAATTATCGAGATTTAACCGTAATCGTTCGACAGAGTGGATCGCTGTTTCCAAAGATTTTGTGGAGGTGATGGCTGAAGCTTCAAAAATTAGTCAGCTGACCAACGGCGCATTTGATGTAACAGTTGCCCCTGTTGTCAATTTATGGGGTTTTGGATCTGACGGTAGTATCACTGAAATTCCAGATGAAGATGCCATCAAGCAAGCATTACACAAGATCGGTTATCGACAAATCGAGGTTGATATTGCCAATCAACGACTTCGAAAATTGATACCTGACATTTCAGTTGATCTGTCAGCAATTGCTAAAGGTTATGCAGTTGACCAAGTCGCCTTGTCACTTGAGAAGCTTGGTATAATGGAGTACCTTGTAGAAGTAGGCGGTGAGTTACGAGCAAACGGTCATAATCTTGCTGATGTAGCCTGGAAAGTCGGTGTAGAAGTCCCTACACCTCAGTTGCGACAGGTTTACCAAGCGATTCAACTTGATAATCAGTCTGTTGCAACATCTGGAGATTATCGAAATTACTTTGAGATCGCTGGTCAGCATTTTGCACATACTATTGATCCAGTGACGGCTCGACCAGTTAAACATACACTGGCATCAGTGACTGTGGTTGCGCCAAATACAATGCAAGCTGATGGTTGGGCTACTGCATTCATGGTGCTTGGTGTGGAAAAAGGCTTTGCGATTGCTGAGCAACAACAGTTAGCTGTATTATTCATATCCAGAACCGCAGATTCATTTACAGATCGTGCAACAACCGCTTTTATCAGGAGATAGTCATGGCAACTTTTTTGGCGACATTTGTATTTATATTGATCGTAATGACAATCATGTCTATCGGCGTCATATTTGGCAGAAAGGCAATTAAAGGCAGTTGTGGTGGGAATAACAGCGGTGCTTGTGGTTGTGTAAAGAAATGCGAAAAAAGACTTAAAGCTGAACGAGGCACATAAATAAGGAGCGAGGATATTAATAACAGTCGTTTTGATTATTATTGAAACGTGTAATAGGCTATTGTTTTGCCAAACAAGCAGAGATTGTTGTTTGACGGCATCAGGGAGGTAATATGTTACATAATGTGTCTGTAAAAGACTATATGTCTGCAAATGTTACGGTGTTGACTCCTTCAACACCAGTGATTGAAGCAATTATGAAACTGGTTACAAACAGAATTACATCAGCACCAGTCATGGATAACCACGGCAAGGTTGTTGGTATATTTTCAGAGTTGGAAGGAATGAAGGTCGCGCTTGAGATCGCTTACAATCAGGATCTTGGTGGTGGACTGGTGTCTGATTTTATGAGTACTAATGTTGAAACGCTTGAAGCAAATTCAGGTATTGTTGAACTGGCCGGTAAGCTTGCAGAAAGTGAACAACGATCTTATTTGGTGATGGATGATGTTGATTTGGTTGGTATTATCAGTCGCCATGATGTGCTTCGTGCTGTAGTATCGATATCCCAATCGCACCAATAATTATATATTTTCACCGTAGGGGCAATCCCTTGTGATTGCCCTGCCTGTGGTTGATTATTAATTTTTGTCTCTATCAATCAGGCACCCAACGTTGGGTGCCTCACAAGGGGAGCCTCTACGATCAATTATCCAATGCATGTCCTTTCAATCAATTACAGCAACCTGTATTCGTAACTAAACGCGTGATTAAGAGGCTGCTCATGAATATATTAAGAAATTTCCAGTGGTCAATTTATAAGTGATGACAAAGGTGATTTCCTGGTGATGGCTGATTTCTATGACCCAACAAACAGGGAAGCCGCTTAGGAGTGAGGATTTAATAACTTCCCGATTTTGACTTGCCTTTTGATCCCACAGAAGCACTCATAAAATAGTTGCGCAGCCTGCTATGCGCCCATTTTATGAGTACTCCTGTGAAATCAAAATGCTGCGCCAAACATCGGTAACTTATTAAATCCTCACTCCTTAAGACTGAAGATTTGATTAAATCCTCATTTCTTAATTATGGACCCGCTGCCCATTTAATATGCTGCCAAACAGTTTTTACTGGATAGATTACGAAACATTTGGTGCTAATCCGCGTGTTGATCGTCCTTCTCAATTTGCCGGAGTGCGCACAGATGCGCAACTCAATATCATTGATGATCCTCTGCTTGTTTTCTGTAAGCAGTCAGATGATTATCTACCACATCCTGAGGCTTGTCTGATTACCGGGATTACACCGCAGATGGCCAACCAGAAAGGTGTTTGCGAATCAGATTTTATTCGCTCTGTTGTATCTGAGATGCAAGTTCCAGGCACATGCACTGTCGGTTACAACAATATTCGCTTTGATGATGAAATAACACGACACAGTCTGTATCGTAACTTGTTAGACCCATATGAGCACGAGTGGCGCAACAATAATTCTCGTTGGGATTTGATTGATGTGATGCGCTTGATGTGTGCTTTGCGTCCTGAGGGCATTGAATGGCCACAAGATGACAGTGGCAATCCAGTATTTCGATTGGAGAAACTGACAGCAGTCAATGCGATTGAACATGGAAAAGCGCATGATGCATTAGCCGATGTTGAAGCAACCATCGCCCTAGCCAAACGAGTACAACAAGCGCAACCGAAACTGTTTAACTATTGTGTCGAGCATCGCACTAAATCCAGTATATTTCCATTGCTGAATGTCACAGATATGACGGTTGTTTTACATGTCTCCAGTCGTTACCCTGCTAGTCGTCACTGTATCGCAATGATTGCTCCGTTAGCGGCACATCCAGTCAACAACAATGGAATCATTGTTTATGATTTAGCAGTCAACCCAGAGCCATTGATAGCGCTGGATGCAGATGCAATTGCTGAACGACTATTCACACCTAGAGAAAAACTGCCTGAATCGATTGAACGTATTGCACTAAAAACAATTCACGCCAACAAATGTCCAATTGTAGTACCAGTCAATGTATTGCGACAGCAAGATGCCGATCGACTTAATATCGATCAGGCTGTTTGTAACAAACATCTGGCTATGCTTAAATCGCATCAGTCAATGATCCAGAAAAAACTGATGGAGGTGTTTCAAGACAATTCAGTGCAACCTGTGAACGATCCTGATTATATGCTCTATAGCGGGGGATTCATCGGTGATAGTGATAAGAGATTGTTGCGTAAACTGCACACAATTCCGATCAATCAGCTGGCAAAATATACTCCAGTATTTCAGGATCAACGCCTTGCGGAAATGCTATTCAGATATCAAGCAAGAAATTATCCTGAAACGTTAACAGACGATGAACGTGTACGATGGAATGCATTTCGGCACAATCGTCTAATCAATTCTAAAGATGGGACAAGTTTAAGTCTATCTGTCTATCAATCAGCAATCAATGAGCTTCGGAAAAGTCAAGCCAATTCGCAACGAGATCAAAATATACTCGACGAACTTGAAGATTATGCAAACGATATTGTCACTGGTGCCTAAGGAAGCAGAACTTAAAAAATCTGAAGCCTGACTTGTTTTTTTTGATTCCAGAGCAGTAATAATTCGCATTTTTCACCAGTCTGATGAGTCCTCTTTACCTAGCGCTCCGTCAACATTATATTGACGGGTATAGAAAGTCGATCAATAGAAAGCCTACTGCGGAAAAGCGGATTTTGGCCCATTTTTCCGATTAAATTTATTCAATACAGCAAGTATTCGCCTTATTTAATCGAAAAAATGGACTCAAAATTGCTTTCCCTCGCTACGATTTCTATTCTCGTACAGCCTCCCTAGTTGAATCTAAAAGCAAATTGTGTGATTTCTATCAGCGTCTCTGTTCGGTTGCAATAGCAAGCTTGTATGGTGATACGTAGGACAATACGCTTGTTTAATTACGGTAGGCTTGGATGAAGACAAATAATTCATAATCATGCCGATGCTAATATAGCACGTTTCGGTTGATGAATTTTATATTAGGAATCAACGAATCAGTTAACTGAATTTTTCCTGAAATGTATGATTATGGTTGACCATCAATGTTAAAATTTGTTACAACCTCAGTGCTGTTCTTAATTCCTAAGTAATAATCTATAAAAGTGATTATAAAAAATCAATAAGACATTGAATTTAAAACGAAAGACAGAAAATATTTGTTTTCTAGAGGCTTCAGGGCTGATTCACACAACCGACTGTTTTTTAATAAAACAGCGATCTTGAAGAGTTATAGCATGAGCCCGTTTCTCGGTTGCTGGTAATATTGAGTTGTCTCTGGTTGCAGTGATTGGTAGTTAATGTATAGTATGTCTTCAAGGTGGCAGTGAGATGTTGGCCCGTATGCGACTTGATTTAGTTGCTGAATGGCTGGCTTCGTATCTATCTGCTAAAAATAATAAAATTATAAAATAAAGACGCCGTTTGTATGATTAGCCATTGTTATACAAGCTCAACAAATTCAAGAAAGAAGGAAAGTAAATGAACAAATCAGAACTTATTGATGCAATAGCGGATGCTTCAGACCTTAGTAAAGCAGATGCTGCGCGTGCATTGAGTGGATTTATTGACTCAGTAACCGGTGCTTTACAAAAAGGGGATACTGTGTCTTTGATTGGTTTCGGAACATTTTCAGTGAAGGAAAGAGCTGCACGTCAAGGCAGAAACCCTCAGACTGGTGCTACGATTCAGATTAAGGCAGCTAAAATTCCAGCGTTTAAGGCTGGTAAAGGCCTTAAAGATGCTATAAAATAGTATAGATGATCTGGGTGCTTAGCTCAGCTGGGAGAGCATCGCCCTTACAAGGCGAGGGTCGCAGGTTCGATCCCTGCAGCACCCACCATAGGAGTGGTAGTTCAGTTGGTTAGAATACCGGCCTGTCACGCCGGGGGTCGCGGGTTCGAGTCCCGTCCACTCCGCCATTAATTGAAGAACCTCGGACGTTAAGTTCGGGGTTTTTTTGTTTCTAGTGAGATATTTATTTCGCACATGAAATTTTAGTCTCCAGAGGCACGCCCGCTGTGCGATTAACTTACAGTGGATGGAGGTTTTTTGACAACCTTACCTATAACGGTTATAGGTAAGGTTTCCCGCTTAGGTGGCTGTTCGAGAATAGAAACCGTAGCCAGGGAAAACGGTTTTGAGTACAGTGCTTTGACTAAATTGAGGTGAATACTTTCTATACTTAAGGTGGTTTGACGAAATAAAGTTACCAACCTTACTTGTCTTTTTGCTCCTGACCAACGCAATCTCAATCGTTGCGTAGAATGACTATGCGCCTTTTGAGATGCTTTGGTCAGAAACAACAATCCTGCGCAATCTTGGTAACTTTATTCCGTCAAACCACCTAACGAATTAAATCGGCAAATTTGGCCAAAATTTGTTTTTCCGCAGTTGGCTTACTATTCTCTGATAGCCTTCTAGCCCGCATTTCTCACCAGCCTGATGAGCCCTCGCTGACTCTTTGAATCCACAAGCAATTTTATTCAGACAGCAATACACACTGTTATGCCACTCTTTCATAAAATTCCTTTAAAATCCAAATGGCTACGCGAACATCTCAGCATTTAGTGAGAAATGCGGGCTAGCTCCCCGCAAAAATATCATGCATCCTAAATGTTAAAATGTCATGTGCAAAGAGTATAATGTGTACTCACGCAGCTTATTGTGCGTTTTTTTCTTTGTCATGACAGATACATAGCTCACTATGCGCTTGTTGCCATATCTTAATGACGAAGAAAGTTCGACGTATCAATCACATGTTAAATAATTCCCATTCCATAGCGGTTATACTTAGTGATTGAAATAGTTTAGCCAGAAGTAAAAAAACAAGCCAGAATGTATAAGTCATTTCATGTATGTTACTCCTAAGCTAACTTTGGTGTAATTAAGCTTACCCTCTATTTTGTCCAATCGCTGTCTGGAAAGTGCTTATTTACACCTGTAAACTGCGCGCTTTCACCTTGCTCTTGTACATGAGGGGGCAAACTGAGCAGTTACAGACTACGCTGAGTAGTTACACTTTGGTTACATATATTGGTTTGAAGCACTAATTGAGCAGGAACTGGAATTCTGCGCCGGTTTACTGTTCTTAGCAGGGAAAGAAGATGTCTAGTCATCGTGTTCCAATCATTAAAAAACAATCCAAAAATAAAATGTTGGTTTCATTTCGTGTCATATTGGCACTGTATTCGATAATACCGATTTGTTTGGTAATTCAATTCCTTGATACCTATCTATGGAGTGGATATTTAAAAGCACATCTTCCAAGTAGTCCTAGTCACTTCATATTGTTTCAGATCTTGTTTGGAACGCCTCATATTATTGCCAGTGCTATGTTGATTACTACAAACTTAGACTATTTTAAGCATTATCAGCTAAAAATTCTTGGTATGTCGGTTGCTCTTGCCGTTATCTTTGGGATAGGTAGTCAATTTATCTCTTACCGTGCGCTCTATATTGCGGTTGCTAGCTGGACGGTTTATCATGTTTTAAAACAACAGTATGGCATTGCTCGCGGAGTTTGTCGCTTGTCTGATTTTAAGCATAATTTATTATTATGCTTAAGTGTTGCTGCAGGAATATTTATTTACATCGGTATTTTTCTCAATAAAAGCCTAACTGATCAACAGTCTGACTGGATTGAGATAGTAGCGGGGTTATGCTGTATTGGGTTATTGATCGGAACAATATCATTTCACCACCTTGTTCAGTCTGGGTTTGGAAAACTGTTTATGTGGGCAAATACAATTCTTGTTATTAGCAGTTTGTATCTCTATCTTAATCAATATTATTTTCTTGCTATTCTAGTGCCACGACTTGTTCATGATGCAACTGCGTATCTTTTCTATGTGACACACGATTATAATCGCCATCATGATTCCCCGGAAAATTTTCTCTATCGCTATACAAGCCGCTTAAATATACCGATTGTTATTGTCTTGCCTATACTCTCATTTTCATTAGCCTTTATCCTTCAAGCCTATGGGAATGATGTTTTATATATAATTATTGAATTATTCTTTGGTGTTGAGATTTATAATGTTGTTACACTTATTGTTTTTGGATATCTTTCTTTAATGCACTATTACACAGAGTCCTTTACATGGAAAAAGGATTCACCCTATCGGAAGTATATAGGGTTTAAACAGTAATTGATTGACGGGTTTCAGCTCGAACACAGACACTCTAGGTTTTGCACGGTCAAAGCTACGACTTTATAAAGAATTGATTATTATTGAGAGTTAGGCGCTAAATCAGACGGATAGTCTATTATACAACTGTTTTTGCAGAACTATCGGCAGAAATCAGCCGATAGCATATCCCAAAACCGTGTGAAGTGTTTCTCTGCATGTCATACTTTTGGTAAGGAACGTGCGTGGAATAACTTGAACAATTGACGTAGGCCATTGTTGTCAAATTACTGTTCATATTCAAGGCGCGAAAACAGGCGCATAGTGAGCGATGTAACTGTTATCGCAACACCGAAGATGAGCAAAAAGACAA
>JAZGEP010000119.1:0-21694 GCA_036478815.1 Methylococcales bacterium | reverse complement strand
ATTGCTGTTGATCGATATGGGAAAGCATTCATCAATTTCGTTGTTGGCGACCGAAGTGCCGAGACAGGACGAAAGCTCTGGGATGACATTGAAGATCAATTAGACGGGAAAGTAGCAACCGATTATTAGCAACCATATGAACACTTTATTCCCGAGAAAGATCATATACAATCCAAAGCTGAAACGTACACCATCGAAGGCTATAATAGCCTTTTCAGGCATTTTCTTGCTCGCATGAGAAGACAATCAAAATGCTATACAAAAAGTGTGCGCATGCTTGAGCTGTCTATATTGCTATTAATGCACAAAAGAAATGGAACACAAACTATACTAAATTAGCAATGCCTTATTATCGAATATTCATTGTGCTTCACCAAAGCCTGAAAAAATAAAATTTTGGGAAAATGCATTCTTTAAAAAGATTATGAGAAATACACTATTGACTCTTGGGGAAAAGAATCATCAAGAAAACGGAAAGATTTGTTTAAATCAGAATTTGAAAGGCTTTTAAATTATTCTGAGAAGTTTTACGATGAGTAAGCCTAACCAAATCGCTCAAGCTGACGCTTGACCGCTCCCTTCTTTCGCTGCCGCTCCAATCAGTCGCAGTCAAACGCAGCTTAGCGATGTCCATCTTGCATCCCACTTATTTTTGTAAAATATAAACTTGAATAACTTAGTTGCTATCAAAACCAGGCTATGTGAAAACATTGCGCTGCAAAACTATCTTTAAAAGTTTAGAATATCAAGTCGCAAATGGCGAATTGATTTGTTTTCTGACAAGGCCAATCATTTTGCTTTAAGTTTTTGTAACTATTCAGCGTAATCAATAACTGCTCAGATTGCCCTCTAGTTTGTTCAAGAGCAAGGCGAAAGCGCAGAGTTTACAGGTGTAAATGAGCACTTTCAACGCAGATATTGGACAAAATAGAGGGTAAGCTGAGTAATTACGAATTTTTTTGAGAGAACCAATACACCATGAAACTATCCAGCTCCTCACGATACCGTTATCCAATAATAGTGTTATTTTTGTTGACTCTGATAATGTTGCAAGATGCAGCTGCCGCAAATTTGCCGGATTTTACGCAATTAGTCAAACAACATGCTGCCGCGGTGGTGAATGTCAGCACAACCCAGAAAGTACCGGAATCCGCTACAACAGAAGATGAACAACTGCAAATGCCACAAGGAGCGCCTTTTGATGACTTCATGCGCCGCTTTTTTGGCGGTCAGGGAGGAGCCATTCCTGCTCCTCGACAGAAGGCAAAATCACTGGGCTCAGGCTTTATTATTTCACATGATGGTTACATGATCACCAACCACCATGTTGTCAAAGATGCTGCCACAATCATTGTTCGGTTACAAGACAGGCGTGAACTGGAAGCCAAAGTCATTGGTTCTGACAAACGTAGCGATATTGCCCTGCTAAAACTGGATGGCAATAATCTGCCGACTGTCAAAATTGGTTCATCTGCGGATCTTGAAGTGGGCGAGTGGGTGGTTGCAATTGGTTCTCCTTTTGGATTCGACCATTCAGTGACTGCAGGTATCGTTAGCGCTAAAGGCCGTAGTTTACCCAGCGACAGCTATGTACCATTCATCCAGACAGATGTTGCGATTAATCCAGGTAATTCAGGTGGCCCATTATTTAATATGAAGGGTGAAGTGGTTGGTGTTAATTCACAAATCTATAGCCGAACCGGTGGCTTTATGGGCTTGTCTTTTTCTGTGCCAATGGATGTGGCGATGAAGGTTGTTGAGCAAATCAAGTCTAGTGGTCATGTACAACGCGGTTGGTTGGGTGTCCAAATTCAGGATGTCTCACGAGAGTTGGCTGAATCCTTTGGAATGAACAAACCACAGGGCGCCCTGGTTTCCAAAGTAGTGAAAAACAGTCCAGCGCAGAAATCAGGTTTGCAAGTCGGTGATGTGATCATTGAATTTAATGGTAAAACGATCACAACCTCATCAGCACTACCACCAATGGTTGGTGTTACCTCAATTGACAAAGATGTCCCTGTTGTTGTGGTGAGACGAGGGAAAAATAAAACACTGACTGTACGTATAGGTGAATTGACCGATGAAGTTGTAGAAACGCCGATTCAGGAGAAAGAGAAAGAAGGAATTGTTGAAATTGAACGCATGGGAGTCAATGTCTCTGATGTGTCCGAAGATATGCGTGCTCAACTTAAGATTCCACGCGGAGGCAGTTTGATACATCAAGTTAAACCAGGACCTGCTGCTGATTCTGGATTACGCCGTGGCGATGTGATACTGCAGGTTCAATATCAGGATGTGGAAGATGCAAAACAGTTGAAACAACTCATTGAAGCTGTTGACTCTGGTCGTCCTGTTGCAATTCTGGTGCAACGTGGAATTCATCCAATTTACCTGGCGATAAAACTGAATGACTGAGCGTGTCGATCAAGCCAGAATCAGAAATTTTTCAATCATTGCGCATGTAGATCATGGCAAATCTACACTGGCAGATCGGTTTATTCAGCTTTGTGGTGGACTGTCTGATCGTGAGATGTCAGCTCAGGTTCTGGATTCTATGGATCTGGAGCGAGAGCGCGGCATTACTATTAAAGCTCAAAGTGTAACTTTGCATTTCCAGGCGAACGATGGCAATCGTTATCAGCTGAATTTTATTGATACACCTGGGCATGTCGATTTTTCCTATGAGGTGTCGCGGTCGCTTGCAGCTTGTGAAGGTGCATTGCTGGTTGTCGATGCAGCTCAAGGTGTCGAAGCGCAGAGTGTGGCTAATTGCTATACCGCTTTGGAACAAGGTCTTGAAGTAATCCCGGTTCTAAATAAAATTGACCTGCCGTCTGCCGAGCCGGAACGGGTTAAGTTGGAAATTGAAGATATTATCGGAATTGACGCAAGTCAGGCTTTGGAAATCAGTGCAAAAACAGGCATTGGTGTTTCGGCTGTTCTGGAACAACTTGTGCAAACTGTTCCAGCTCCTGAAGGAGATTCGAACGCCCCTTTGCAAGCATTGATTATCGACTCCTGGTTTGACAGCTACCTGGGTGTGGTTTCATTAGTGCGCGTAGTCAATGGACAAATCAAACGCAAACAAAAAATCCGCATCCTCTCAACTGGACGCGATCACCAAGTAGACATTGTTGGTGTGTTTTCGCCAAAACGCACAGAGCAGGATGTTTTGTGTACTGGAGAAGTTGGTTATGTAGTTGCTGGGATTAAAGAGATTTTTGGAGCACCTGTCGGCGACACAATCATTGCTACCAATAACATCGGGACTGAAGCGTTACCCGGTTTTCAGGAATCTCAGCCACGGGTCTTTGCCGGATTGTATCCAGTCAGCTCTGATGATTATGAAAAGCTACGCGATGCCTTACAAAAACTGCGACTCAACGATGCCTCGCTAGAATACGAGCCAGAGACCTCAACAGCATTAGGCTTTGGCTTCCGCTGTGGTTTTTTGGGAACCTTGCACATGGAAATTATCCAGGAGCGTCTGGAGCGAGAATATAATCTGGATATGATTACCACCGCGCCGACAGTAATTTACCAGGCATTAACTACTGGCAACGAAATCGTTAAAGTTGATAATCCGGCAAAACTACCACCAGCGAACAAGATTATTGAGATTCAGGAGCCGATTGTGGAAGCTAATATTCTGGTTCCACAAGAGTATGTCGGCAATATTATCAGTTTATGTGTCGAAAAACGGGGCATTCAAAAAAATATGCTCTATGTTGGCAGCCAGGTATCGTTGACTTATGAAATGCCTTTAAGCGAGATTGTACTGGATTTTTTTGACCGCTTGAAATCTGTTAGTCGTGGCTATGCCTCGTTTGACTATGAATTCAAGCGTTTTCAGGAAGCACCGCTGATTAAACTGGATGTGTTGATTAATGGCGACGCTGTTGATGCATTATCGATTATCGTGCATCGTGACGATGCTCAGGCACGTGGGCGTGACCTGGTCGATAAGATGAAAGAATTGATTCCAAGACAAATGTTTGAAGTGGCAATTCAAGCAGCTATCGGAGTAAAAGTCATTGCCCGATCGACTGTCAAGGCCTTGCGTAAAAACGTAACAGCCAAATGTTATGGTGGCGATATCAGTCGTAAGCGCAAACTATTAGAAAAACAAAAAGCGGGTAAAAAACGCATGAAACAGGTTGGTAACATCGAGATACCACAAGATGCTTTTTTAGCTGTATTACAGATCAAAAAGAACTCGGACTAATTGAGGAATCTAACGGCGAGACTTTTTCCATGTTGCCGAAATTCCATATTTGTAAACAAAAATAAGCGAGATTATCGGTAAGGACATAGTCTATGGATTACGATTTTTCATTTTTTTTAGCAGCATCTACATTTGTTACAGGGCTGATTTGGCTACTGTATAGCTTATATCTGAAACGTCACCCAGAAAAACAGGATCAGCCGGATCCTATTATTGTTGAGTATGCCAAATCTTTTTTTCCGGTCATATTAATTGTTTTTCTGTTACGATCATTTTTGGTTGAGCCATTCAGAATTCCTTCGGGCTCAATGATGCCGACTTTACTTGTGGGTGATTTTATTCTGGTGAACAAGTTCAAATACGGAATACGCTTGCCAGTTCTTAACCAAAAGATTATTGAGATTGACAAGCCAGAGCGTGGCGATATTGTTGTGTTTCGTTATCCACCTAATCCCCATGTAGACTATATTAAACGTTTAATTGGTGTGCCTGGAGATCGTATTACTTATCGAAACAAACAACTGTATGTTAATGGCAAAGCGATTCCGCGATCTTTTGTTGCAACTTACCAAGGAATTGGTGGCGGCACCAATATGACCGGTTCTCAAAATCATATTGAAGACTTAACCGGTGTCAAGCATCATATTTTACGCGTGCCGCAACAACCTGGGGTGAATCGTGATTTTGTTGTTCCTGCCAAGCATTTCTTCATGATGGGTGATAATCGTGATAATAGTTACGATAGCCGTTTCTGGGGTATGGTTCCTGAAGAGAACCTGGTTGGCAAGGCATTTTTTATCTGGATGAATTTTGACTGGGACACAGCAACAAAATTTGGGTTTAATCGCGTTGGCACTGTCTTGCAATAAGGAGCAAGGATTTAGTAACTTCCGGAAGTTATTAAATCCTCGCTCCTAAGCTATACTTTAATTTAAGTTGTTATTGATACAGGAATTATAAGTATGAAACATTATCGCTCTAAATCTGAAGGACTTACTTTGATCACTATCGTGATTATTCTGTTAGTGGTTGCATTTTTTACGCTGTTGGTGTTGAAAATTGGTCCAATTTATTACGATAACAGTTTGGTCAAGAGCTCTATAGCGGGTTTGAAGAGTGAGCCGAACCTGATGTCTATGAGCAAACGAGAAATCACTACTAGCCTCGAAAAACGTTTTGATGTGAGTTATGTCAAAGATGTGACAGCAAACGATGTGTTAGTGACCAAAAGAGGTAAAGGCTATCTAAAAGTAGCACTAGAGTATGAAATAGTTGAAAACGTTGCTGGCAATCTTGATGTGTTGGTAACCTTCAATGAAGGCTTTGAAGTGGGGGATCGTTGATATTATCGCCCCAACAATGTGAGCGAGCCCTCCAGAGCTCGTTCAATGATATCAGCTGGCTACGGATGGCTTTAACCCACCGTAGCGCAGGCAGTAAGAATAATGAGCGTTTGGAATTTGTCGGTGATTCAATCCTTAATTTTGTAATCGGCAATGCCTTATACGAGAAATTCCCAAAAGCTGATGAAGGCACTCTAAGCCGTCTACGTGCTGGTCTTGTCAATGAGTCAACATTGGCTGAGCGAGCACGTCATTTAAAGCTGGGTGACTATTTGATCCTTGGGTCAGGTGAATTGAAAAGTGGCGGTTTCAATCGTGATTCAATTCTCTCCGATGCGTTGGAAGCAATCATTGGCTCTATTTTCAAAGATCAGGATTTCAGTGTAGCGGAACAATGGATATTAAATTTGTATACTGACCTGCTGAAAGCGACATCAGCAGACCATGTAGTCAAAGATCCAAAAACCAGGCTTCAGGAGTATCTTCAGGCAAGAGGACTTGAGGTTCCAAATTATCGTTTGCTTTCAAGTGACGGCTTATCACATCAGCAGGTGTTTCATGTTGAGTGCCGTGTTGACAGTTGCGATGTCGTAAGCAAAGGCAGCGGGTTGTCTCGTAAACGCGCAGAACAGCAGGCAGCAGAAAAAATCCTCGATCAACTTAGCAATGGAACACAATAACTTGGACATTCTGGCGCAGTATTTTTGTTTGCCTTCAAGGCGTGGCAACAGGTGCATAGCAGGCTATGTAACTGTTGCCACAACGAAGAAGGCGAGCAAAAAGACAAGTCAGAATGTTCAAGTTATTGTGTTCCATTGCTAACAGCAGAGACCTAAAGTGAAATCCGGTTATATCGCGTTGATTGGTCGACCGAATGTGGGCAAGTCTACATTGCTTAATCACCTGATCGGACAAAAGCTCAGTATTACCTCACGCCGACCCCAAACTACTCGCCACCGCATCATCGGCATTAAAACCACAGAGCAGGCGCAAGCTATTTTTGTGGATACGCCAGGCATGCATCGTGCCGAACAAAAAGCGTTGAACCGTCGCTTGAATCAGACTGCACAGGCCGCTTTAACCGGTGTTGATGTTGTGGTCTGGCTCAATGATTCGTTGCAATGGCGCGATGACGACGAACTGGTTCTGGAAAAACTCAAGCACATTACCATCCCGGTAATTCTGGCAATCAATAAAATTGATCTGGTGAGTGATAAGGAGAGTTGTCTGCCATTCCTGCAAAGCGCATCTGAACGCTATCCTTTTGCAGAACTCATCCCCATTTCAGCATTAAAAACAACCAATGTGGATGCGCTTCTGCAATCAATGATCCACTTATTGCCTGAAGGTGAAATGATTTATCCTGAAGATCAAATCACCGATCGCTCGGAACGTTTCTTCATCTCTGAAATCATTCGCGAAAAGTTGACCCGCAGTCTGTCTAAAGAGTTACCTTATGCGTTAACCATAGAAATTGAAACCTTTGAGGAAGCAGAGAAACTGGTCACAATTGGCGCGGTTATCTGGGTTGAACGTGAAGGGCAAAAACGCATTGTGATTGGCAATAAAGGTGGCGTTCTGAAAAAAATTGGTGAACGAGCGCGTATCGATATTGAACAAATGCTGGAGAAAAAAGTTTTTCTTAGCCTATGGGTGAAAGTGAAAAGCGGTTGGTCGGATAATGAGCGCATGATTAATGCGTTAGGTTACCAGGATTAACGGTAATACTTAGGAACAAACAAGAAATAACTTCAACAACTGACTTGTCTTTTTGTCTGTCTTCGACGTTGCAGAAACAGTTACATAGCTCACTATGCGCCTGTTTCTGCGCCTTGATGACAAACAACAATCCTGCGCCAGTTGTTGAAGTTATTTCTTGCTCGTTCCTTATTTAACATCAATGCTGTCACTGTTCTAATGGGACTGATTGCAACTAATGTCATTTTTACCATGAAGGACATGAAGAAAAGCAATGGCTTTTTTGGTTATTAAATTCTCTCCTCTTCATGGTGATAAATCAGCCCATAAAACCCCCACATTAGGGCATCAGCGCTCGTTCTGATGTCGACTAATCAATCGAATTCACTTCATCAAGCCTATGTTTTACACAGACGGGTGTTTCGCGAAACCAGTCTGATTGTTGAGCTGTTCGCGCGCGATATCGGCAGAGTCACCGTGGTTGCTAAAGGTGCACAGCGCAAAAAATCACAATTCGCAGGGGTTCTTGAACCGTTTAATCCGATGCGAGTCAGTTGGATCGGGCGCTCTGAAATGGGAACACTGACTCTGGCTGAGCGTTGTAGTGAGCCATTGCGATTGTCTTCTCAGACCTTATTTTGTGGAATGTATCTGAATGAATTGATTATCAATTTGCTGGAGCGTCATGATCCTCACCCTATACTCTACGACCACTATCAAGCGAGTCTTGGCATGTTGCATGATGGACAACAGCTTGAACCAACATTACGTCAGTTTGAGCTTATCTTGCTCGAGGAAATTGGCTACGGTTTGCATCTGGAAAATGATGCTTGTAGTGGCAAGCCGGTTGTCGCAGATCTAAGCTATCGGTATCAGTTTGATCAAGGACTGGTTGTAGCTGAAGTCAGTGATAGAGCAACTATCAGCGGATCAACATTGGTTGCTCTTGCACAGGGACAACTGCGCACAACACAACAAAAACGCGAAGCAAAACAGTTGTTAAGACAAGTAATCGATCATCATCTTGAAGGAAAGCCCTTGCGTAGTCGTGATCTTTTCAGGACAATTCAGTCATCACACAACAATCTGGATTGATCATGAATGAAGTACCAATGATTCGCTTGGGGGTCAATATTGACCACGTGGCTACGCTGCGGCAAGCCCGCCACACACCTTACCCTGATCCATTGCAAGCTGCGCTGTTGGTTGAACAAGCCGGTGCAGACGGAATTACAGCGCATTTGCGCGAAGATCGCCGCCATATCCAGGATCGGGATATCGAATTATTACGCGAAAGAGTGCAGACTCGTCTCAATCTGGAAATGGCAGTGACCGATGAAATGATTGCCATTGCCAAGAGAATTCGTGCTCAGGCAGTGTGCCTGGTTCCTGAAAATCGTGAGGAATTAACCACAGAAGGTGGACTCAATGTTGTCGATAATATGGAGACCATTATGGCGGCCTGTGATCAGTTAGCTGAAGCCGGATGCGAAGTCTCGCTGTTTGTTGACCCCGACCCCAAGCAAATTGATGCAGTATTGAATACCAGTGCGCCGGTTATCGAATTGCATACGGGGTGTTACGCTAATGCAGTCTCTAATGTAGAACAGAAAAAAGAACTGGCCAGAATTCGAACAGCAGCGTCGTATGCGCACCAAGCTGGTTTGCAAGTGAATGGTGGTCATGGTTTGCAATTCCACAATGTTCAATCGATTTGCAGAGTCCCTGAGATGGTTGAGCTCAACATAGGCCACTCAATTATCGCAAGATCTGTATTTACCGGTTTAGAGGCTGCTGTGCAAAATATGAAACAGTTGATGGGGGAAGGTCGTGCTGGAATAATCGGGTAAAGCTTTCAATGGTAGCTCAATCAACTGAAAATAAACGCCACAAATTGGACCGAACACTTTGTCTTGCACCCATGCTGGATCGCACAGACAAACACTTCCGCTATTTTTTGCGGTTGATTTCCCGGCATACAGTTTTATTTACCGAGATGATTACCACGCACGCTTTATTGCACGGTGATCGACACTTTCTGCTGGATTTTAATCCTGCAGAGCATCCACTGGTACTTCAGCTTGGTGGTAGTGATCCTGCAGCATTGGCGCAATGCTCAAACATTGCTGAAGATGCTGGTTATGATGAAATTAATCTTAATATTGGCTGTCCCAGCGACCGTGTGCAAAAAGGACGCTTTGGCGCTTGTTTAATGAAAGAGCCTGAGCTGGTTGCAGACTGTGTTGCTACCATGCGCAACATTGTCAGCATTCCTGTTACTGTAAAAGCGCGGCTTGGTGTTGATGATGTTGATAGCTATGAACATGTCGCCGGTTTTATAGCAACAGTCTCAGCGGCTGGTTGTAATGTATTTTACATGCATGCACGTAAAGCCTGGTTGAAAGGCTTATCTCCCAAACAAAACCGTAATGTACCACCGTTAAAATATGAGATGGTGACGCGGCTCGCTGTAGATTTTCCTGATCTTGAATTTATTATTAATGGTGGAATTACCAGTATAGAAGAGATACAGAGCCATTTAACCCAAGTTGATGGAGTGATGCTGGGACGGCAACTCTATGAAAACCCATTCATATTAAATGATGCAGATAGCCTACTGTTTAATGACACCAGGCCACAATTGAGTCGTCATCAAATATTGGAACAATATATAGACTATGTTGCTCAACAGCTGGAAAGCGGTGTTAAATTTCATAGTCTGGTTCGTCACATTCTCGGATTATTCCACGGCGTGCCAGGTGCGCGATTATGGAGACGTACGTTAACGGAAGATAGTCGCTTAGGACAGGGAAATATGAATACATTACACAAAGCAATGCAGAATATCAGTTGTGAAATGTGATCGTAGAAGTAATCTGGGTAATCTCGAATTCACCTATATTCTGCTTAAGTTACGCTAATAGTAACCGCTCAGATTGCTCTCTAGTTTGTTCAAGAGCAAGGCGAAAACGCGGAGTTTATAAGCATAAATGAGCACTTTCAGACAGCGATTGAACAAAATAGATGGTAAGCTGAGAGTTACCGCTAATAATTTATTATCGTCGCCTTATCCACAGTGCGATTCCAGTGATAGATAACAGTATTAAAATAATCGCACTAATATCCGCCAGGTAAATTCCGTATGGGCCTGGTAGCCGCCCGCTGTGTAAATCGAGAATCACCCGCTCCCAATTAATCAAGTGATGGCGGAATTGTTGATTGATCTCCTGTCCCAACTGAGTTGGCAGTGTTTGAGTTGATGACCAGTGACTCAACTCGCTGGTAATTTGCCAACTCAGTAACATGTCATTGCTTAGCATGACGATTGATCCAGCTCTGATTAGCACCGAATCATTGATAGTTTGTATAGCGTTGATGATAGTTGACTGTTTATCAACAGATAGGTTATTTGCAAACGGTTGCAACACACTGGCGATATCGATTTGTTCTATCCGTTCACCGTCTGTATTCAACAACACCAATTGCTGTTGGAAAGCTAGAATCAGCACATCATTAATAGCCACTGCGCCTACCAGCTGAGCAGATTGTTCGAATAAATAGTTTCCATCCAGATAGATTTGATGATCTGCTTGCGTCAGCCAATGCTCCTCAGCCTGATAACTGACAAGACTATTTGGATAACCAATATGATAATGATTCAGCAACCAACTCCAGGTTACTTGCTGTTGATCCAGTTTAAATGAATTAGTGTGGTTTAACAGAATGCCGCTGATACTAATCAAAATGATGAATAACGCAGCACTGACACCACTATAGCGATGCACACTGGCAAGCAACTTCCAGAACCGTCGTGTTCCAGTGCTGCGGCGACGTTTATGTTTATTTCTGTTCCTGGTCAATTTTTATTGGAAACGCTGGTTTGCTCGATAGTAAGGTAACTCGCAATGAATAGCATACCCGTATTGTGCAGAATTTTTGTCTGTCTTCAAGGCGCAACGTAGGGCGCATAGCTGGCTATGTAACCGAAGTTGCAACGCCGAAGACAGACAAAAAGACAAGCAAGATGGGTATGCTATTCATTGCGAGTTACCTAAGTAGGTAACCATAAATTTTTTAACAATATTGCGCAGGGTATTTTGTGGTATTCGAGGCGCAACGCAGGGCGCATAGTGCGCTATGTAACCGAAGTTGCAACGAAGAAAAGCGTAAAATAAACCAGTAAAAATGTTAAAAAATTTATGGCCACCTACTTAGGTAAGGGGTTAATAGTTTGGTCTAGTAACAAAGCAACCCTGGCAATTTTTTGCATTGCCCTGACAGACAAGGTGGCTCCAGTAATATTGTCGACAGATTTGCTCAGTGATAAATCAGGATTTAACCTGGCTTTAAGAAACTGTCGGGTAAAAAAATCATGCTTTATTTCCCAACCACGAGTTTCTCTGAATTCCAGAACACTAATTTTGCTGATTGTGTTATTTTCAATCAACACTGCAAATGTAATCAATTCGGTTTTGCCGATTTCATTCAGAATCCAGACTGTTTTAGCTGCGTGTTTCCAATAACGGGCTCGCATAAAACCAGGCTTGTGCTGGAGAATAGATTGCAACCGAACATTTAAGTCACGCTTAATCCATAACGCTCTGGGAGCAGGCGTGGTCTCCCCAAACTCCTGTTTTAGAAACTCTACAGGCGTTTGATAGGTGATTGCAGCAACTTGCGATGCTGCTACAACCAGTATTACCAGCAATCCAGTACGAAGGATCGGTAATAGTCTTCTAGAATTGATAGCCAATGCCAAGATCAAAGCCCTGAAAATTGTAACCATTATCACGGTCATTTTGGTTAAAACGGTAGTCCGCTTTTAAGACCACATTATTGACAGGCCACCAGTTAACACCACCTTCCCACTGCTGAAATCTGTCGGCAGTACGCCAACCATGCACTTTCTGGTAGCGGCCATAGACACCGAGCTCCCCAATCGCCGCAACAGGCATGCGATAACTGGGTTCCACAAACCAACCATATTGCTCATCAGCATTTGCAGCTTCGACAGCAGCTCCCTCAATATCCCAACGCGCCCAAAGAGCCTTAATCATGGCGCTGCCAGGGCCAAGGTTATGTTCATAGGAAAAATCTGTTTCAAACAACATACCAGAACCGATACCCTCTACATTGCTTTGTGCCATGTCTGTCTGATATTGATAAGCGGCTGCAACACGCAAGCCCGGTACACCAGTATACTTGATGCGTCCAGTGTAGGCGAAATCACTGATTTGCGCTTTAGCGCCTTTCTGACGTCCACTACGCACCCGGAAAGCACTGCCGCCTTCTCCGGGTATGTTTAAGCCGTTTGTAAAAGCAAGGTCAAGGCTGATTCCATTATCAAAATTGGTCGTATTGCCAACGCCAGCTTCCCACCAAGTCGTCGGAACAATCACATTTTCAACACTATTCCGTTCCACACCATAAAATGTTGGCGGTTCGTGTGTTTCATTCAGAAAGCCAACAGGGATCAAGAACAACCCACCTCGAATTGAAGACTGCGTGATTCCATACATTGGCTTGTCCAGTAAATCATACTCAATATATGCTTGTTCCAGCTCGACTTCACCTGGTGC
The DNA here is from genome assembly GCA_036478815.1 of Methylococcales bacterium. Lineage (GTDB taxonomy): Bacteria > Pseudomonadota > Gammaproteobacteria > Methylococcales > DRLZ01 > DRLZ01. The sequence continues at coordinate 8,849 of JAZGEP010000119.1, read as the reverse complement.
ACCATCACCAGAAAATGCGTGTTCAACTTCCAGTTCTGAGTACATGCGTAGACGATCATTAAAATGATACCCTACAAACAGCACAAAACGATGAAAATCAATTTCATGATGATTACCGTCTTCGTCTTTCCCTGGCTTATTATTCAAGTTGTTGTAATGCAATTCGCCGTAACCCCCAATCGTTACACGATCAGTCCAGTGATCTCCTTTACTCTGTGAGTCAATATTGTCATGCAATACTTCAACCGCATTGCTGGTATCAGAGACAATTGCCTTGGTGTTGTCCAATTGTTGTCGCATCGCCTCATTGGCTGAACGTAATTTTTGGTTTTCCAGCTCTAGTTGATTCAATCTTCGCGTATTTTCTTGCAGTTGTCTGGCAATTTCCTCGTTTGATACAGCGTGAGCACTGAAGCTAAATAAACCAGATGACATGACTAAAATCGAGCTACAGATTGTCAATTTTGGTAACATTTCTATTCCTTTATGATAAATATTGTTGTTAATGATAATGATTCGCATTAATCTTATCTGGTTTGTTTATCAAAGACAACTATTTATTGCGAATTAGTGTGTAGTCAATGGAATTATCAGTTATTGAAGGTTTTATCAGTTGCCCATAAATTCATCTTCGACCAGTCTTCCCGGTCAGTGAAAGACCACATATTGGCTATTTGGATAAACATACACAGTTAGCAATTCACCATACGCACCTTCTGAAATTACACAGAACGTTTTCCAAACATATCTCTAGAAACGGCACAAACACACATCCTGCTTTGATTAGTAATCTCACAAAAAATAAATATGACTACTAAATAATCTTGCAATCACAAATGATAATCATTATCATTTGTGATTGCAAGATTATGAGTTTAACCAGTTCTTAATGCTGAATGTATTTTTTGCTTGTGAATCACAACTGGACTGGCTACCTCATAACCATTGCATCTATTGTCAATAACAATGACCGGAACGTGCATGAAATAACTTGCACGTTCCTTAATGACCACCAGAATGTGTGGGATATCAAAGGAGATTGAAATGAATTTTCAAAATAAAAATTGTACTGGTCGTAATTGTACTTTTTTATTGTTTATACTCGTGCTGATGTTTGTGAGCAATTCGGTATTAGCAGCCAAGCGTGAATACTGGATTGCAGCAGATGAAGTGGTTTGGGATTATGCACCTTCGTTTCCTGTCAACCTGATGTCAGGCCAGGAATTCACTCCTGAACAGCTGGTGTTTGTAGAAAACGGCATTGGCAGACAGTATTTAAAATCAGTTTATCGTGAATATACTAAAGGGTTTGCAGCAGTCAGACCACGCAAGCAAAAGGAAAAACACCTTGGCATACTGGGGCCGGTGATTCGCGCTGCCGTGGGTGATCACATTGTGGTTCATTTTAAAAATAATACCCGCTATCCAGCCAGCATCCATCCACATGGTGTGTTTTACACTAAAGCTCATGAAGGAACACCTTATAACGACCAGAGCACCAAGAAAGCTGATGACAGTATTGCGCCCGGGAACGAGTATACCTACCGATGGCGTGTACCAAAGCGGGCTGGGCCTGGCAGAAATGATCCAAGCTCAATTGCCTGGATCTATCATGGTCATGTTGATGAGCCTGTTGATACCAACTCCGGTCTGGTTGGACCCATCATCATCACCAGACGTAACAAACAGCGAAATGACGGAAGCCCTAGAGATGTAGATAGAGAGTTTATTTCGTTATATACCGTGTTTGATGAAAATATCAGTCTGCACTTGGATGAGAACCTGACTCGTTGTATATCTGGATCGTGCGATCCTGAAGATGAAGAATTTCAGGAAAGCAATCTGATGCATGGTATCAATGGTCTTGTCTACGGAAATAACCAGGGATATGGAATGCATCAGGGTGAACGTGTGCGCTGGTACATTCTCGGAATGGGTACTGAAGTTGATCTTCATACACCGCATTGGCATGGAGCCACCCTGTTACACAATGGTAACCGACTTGATGTGACTGAAGTGCTACCTGCCGCCACCAAAACGCTGGATATGCAACCGGATGCGACAGGTATCTGGATGTATCACTGCCACGTTAATGACCATATCAGTGCAGGGATGATGACAAGATTTTTTGTCATTAAATAGTCGGCATCAGCTCAGTGATAGATATAACTACTCGGACTGCTCCTGTCATCTCACAATGACAATCATGTTACATACCGTGTCACTCAGCGTGATCACTAACTGCTCAGATTGCCCTCTAGTTTGTTCAAGAGCAATGCGAAAGCGCAGAGTTTACAGGTGTAAATGAGCACTTTCAACGAAGCTATTGGGTAAAAGAGAGGGTAAGCTGAGTTACCATACTATTGTGTTTCAATGTGGACACAGTGTGTGACAGGAGCAACCGATGGCTATACAAACATTAGATATCTTAGAGACCGTGCAGGAAACAACACTTAAACAATAGTTGCAAATGAGAATCATTCGTAATAATATAACGAAAGGCGGTTATTCAGAACTATAGACGGTATTCATTCATGCAGATTAGTCATAACATCACACAAGAAATCATAAATAATCGAAGGCTTAAACTAAATTGCCCTTCAAACTTTAAACAGGTATTTACAAAGCTTGCACGAATAATATCTAGAACCAGCGATAAAGACATCGCAAGCATAGAGGGCCAGCAGAAAATGAACATGCTGCGTTTTGAAATCAGTTCAGGCAAGCTAAACGAGTTATTATTGAAGCGGCAGATATGCGCAGCAGATATTCGATGTCTGGACTCTATTTCAAAGCAGCACTTAAAAATGCTTTGTTTGAAGACATGCCTGCGTAACATATCTTATTATTCTTGAATCCAAACAAGAATATAGTGACTAACAAACAGATAAACCAGCTGTTATCAAACAATCAAGTAGGGTTCTCGAGTCAGGGCTTACGGATATAAGGCACCCACTCTTTCTTTCGATGCCTGGCCCGCATTTCTCACCAACAGGTAAGAAATGCGGGCCAGGAGGCTGTAACTGCTAAAGTTGCCCTCTATATAATCATAGATACATGATAAAATCCAAGTATGCTCCGCAAGCGTATCAATTCACAAAATTCTATACACACTGCACCCATATCAAAAACCATCCATTCTCGACGTAATTTCTGATATGACTGACTATATTCTACGGCGCTTACTATTGATGATTCCTACTTTGCTTGGAATTACTATTGTCGTGTTTGCGGTAATGGCGGCTGCACCAGGTGGTATTAGTGCATCCAGCCTGGTCGACGGTCAGAATCTTGATCCTGAGGCGAGACGCGAAATTGAGGTGTATTACAACCGTATTTATGGTCTTGATTCGCCGCCCGCTGTTCAGTATCTTCGCTGGCTGAACAATGTTTCTCCAATTGGTTTTGAGTTTGATGAAAACGCTGAAATTAAAGGTTTTTCATTCACCAAAGGGTCTGATTTTGGCAAAAGTTTTCGTTATGGTCGTCCAGTCGCCGAGCTGTTGTCTGAACGTGTCCCGATTACGCTGTTGCTGAATACCATTTCCATCCCTATTATCTATATTATTGCCATCGCTATTGGTGTTTATGCGGCGACTCGACGCGGCACTCAATTTGATGTAATTAGCGGTGGAATAATGCTGGCATTGTGGTCGATTCCTACAATGCTGGCTGGGGTGTTGATGATTGGATTTTTCTCCAACGTACAGTATTGGCACTGGTTCCCAACTGGGGGACTAAGTAGTTCAGAATCTGGCAGATTGCCTTTTATGCCGCACTGGGGCTCGTTGCGAGATGTTGGTGTTTTTACACTGACCACTGTATTTGCCACAAGTTTGTCGGTATGGCTGGCTATAACGGGCTCCCCAATATTTCGCGCTGTTGTCATTGCATTGATCGCAATTGCTGCTGCAATTGTAATGGTACTGGCATTGCCAGAAAGCTCGCAATCTATTGGCTGGACAATCTTGTTACCAATCACATTACTATTGCTGACTGTTCCCATTGCTTTGTCTGACTACACTGTTCTGCGTATCGCTTATTTAGGATTTTTAGGGCTGATATTGGGAATTGCGATTGCCATGCATTTCACCCAGGATTCGTTTGTTCGAGGATTTTTGTTTGATAGAATCTGGCATCTGATATTACCTGTTATTTGCCTGTCATACGGCGGATTTGCAGCGCTAACCAAGCTAACACGGACTGCTGTGCTCGAAAACCTGATGTCGGATTATGCCCGCACCGCACGTGCCAAAGGCTTGGCTGAAGAAGATGTCATCTGGCGACATGTGTTTCGCAATAGCTTACTACCATTAATTACGGTTGCAGCAAGTTTACTACCCAGTATGCTGGGAGGGTCGGTCATCGTAGAAAGTATTTTCAGCATCGAAGGTATGGGTAAACTAGCAATCGAAGCGGTACAAACACGTGATCGCGAGTTGGTCTTATCAATTACCTTGCTCAGCGGATTACTGACTTTAATCGGCTATCTGCTGAGCGATATTCTCTATGCAATTGCCGACCCGCGTATTTCCTATGACTGATCCGATGTCTGAAAAAACCCACAATTCAACTGACTCGACGACTCCTACACCTGTAATCGTCAGCAATACTTTTGTGCAACGCGCACTCCACAACACCTTTAAACGTTGGGGCGCTCGTATCGGTCTGTTGTGGATTGCATTACTCACAATATTTGCAGTATTTGCGCCAATCATCGCCACCAGCTACCCCTGGTTGCTGAGTCAAAAAGGAATCATCACCAGTCCGCTTGTACAACACCTCAGTGCTGTTGATGTCACTTTACTGGTGGCCTTTGTTAATACTGGCGTGTTGTGGGTATTGCCAGGCTCAGCACAGCAAAAAATGCTGATATTTGTTACTGTAATTAGTATCAGTTTTGCGGCTAGCTATGTTTTGATTAAGCCACCCAAACTAGCAATCTATGAACAATATCGGTTTAATCAGAATACGAAGAATATCGACTGGGTGATTACCGCTCCGATTCCTTATTCTCCGCAAGATTATCTACGTGATTATGGCGATACTGGGCTGGAAAAACCACTGGCAGCCAATAATCGAAGTCATTGGTTTGGCACAGAGGAAAATGGGGCAGACGTATTGAGTCGCATGATTCATGCGTCCCGAATTGCACTGGCGATCGGTTTTATCGCTACCGGCATTGCCATGTCGATTGGGGTTGTGATCGGTGGGTTAATGGGATTTTTCTCTGGAAAAACTGACATGATCGGTATGCGCATTGTTGAAGTTTTCGAAGCCATTCCAACACTGTTTTTATTACTTACCTTCGTGGCATTTTTTGGTCGCAGTCTGTATTTAATGATGGTCATCATCGGCATTACTGGCTGGACTGGGTATGCACGTTACATCCGTGCTGAATTCCTGCGCTTGCGTCAACAGGATTTTGTACAAGCAGCCATTGCGCTTGGCCTGCCGTTACGCTCTATTCTGTTCAGACATATGCTTCCCAACGGCATCGCACCCGTTCTGGTTGCTGCCAGTTTTGGTGTCGCTTCTGCGATATTAGCAGAAGCGACTCTCAGCTTTTTAGGCTTGGGACTGGTTGGTGAACCATCATGGGGGCAAATGCTCAATCAAGCCGTGCGCTCCTCATCGTTTAACTGGTGGATGGCGGCATTTCCTGGAGGAGCGATTTTTCTAACCGTCTTTGCTTACAACCTGATTGGCGAAGCGTTGCGCGATGCCATTGATCCTTATCTCAACAAATCTTGATCAGTGATGACAAATCAATCACAACAACCCGCTGCAAATAGCACCCAGAAAAGCCAGCCTTTACTCAAAATCAGCAATCTTAAAACCTGGTTTAATGCACAGCAGAACAACGGCGATGATATTGTTAAGGCAGTTGATGGTATCGACCTGCAAATCAATCGTGGCGAAACCTTTTGTCTGGTTGGTGAATCCGGTAGTGGTAAATCAATTAGCGCTTTATCAATCATGGGATTATTACCCAAAGATGTTACCAGTCATCCTGATGGAGAAATCCTGTTCTACCCACAAGATCAACAAAACTCAATCGATCTGTTAACTGTGCCGGAAGCACAAATGCGCGATATTCGCGGCTCGCAAATAGCGATGATTTTTCAGGAACCAATGAATTCACTCAACCCGGTGTTTAACATTGGTGAGCAGATAATCGAAGCGTTGCTGCTTCACCATCCTGAACTGTCCTACGCAGCCGCCCGCCAAAAAACCATCAAAGCACTAACCGATGTGCAAATCCCCAATCCCGAACAACGCATCGACAATTACCCGCACCAACTTTCCGGTGGCCAGCGGCAGCGGGTAATGATCGCCATGGCAATTGCTTGCGAACCAGAACTATTAATTGCTGACGAGCCAACCACTGCATTGGATGTTACTGTTCAAAAAGAAGTGTTGTTATTAATGCAAGAATTACAACAACGCCGCAATATGGGAGTTTTATTCATTACGCACGACTTTGGTGTGGTTGCCGAAATTGGAGACAAACTAGCGGTAATGCATCAAGGTAAACTGGTTGAAACAGGCAGCGTCGACTCTGTACTGTTTAACCCCCAGCAACCTTATACCAAAAAACTGATTGCCGCTTTACCGCATAATCTAAAACAACATAAGCCACCGCAACCACAACTTGATATAAACGATAGCAATCACTTGATCCAGCTCAAGAATTTAAGAGTCTGGTTTCCAATTAACAAAGGCTTCCTCAAACAAACAGTCGGGCATATTAAAGCTGTTGATGATGTCGATCTTGAGATACCGCGTGGACAAATACTGGCTATAGTCGGAGAATCAGGCTGTGGAAAAACCACGCTGGGACGCAGCATTTTGCGACTCATTGAACCCACTGCGGGTCAAATCATCATCAACGGCACAGATGTCAGTAATCTGGATAGACAAGAATTCAGGCCATACCGAAAAACTTTGCAAATTATCTTCCAGGATCCCATGTCCTCCCTCAATCCACGTCTTAATATTTCCACCACTCTCACCGAACCAATGGCGGTGCATAATATCGGTGAATCACAAGAACATCGCCTGCAACTTGCAGTAGAACTACTGGAACAAGTACAACTTAACCCTGACTACTTATGGCGTTATCCACATCAATTTTCCGGCGGTCAGCGCCAACGTATTGGCATAGCCAGAGCGTTAGCATTAAATCCAGATTTTATTATTTGCGACGAAATCACCAGCGCACTGGATGTTTCAGTACAAGCTGAAATACTGCAATTACTGCTTGAGTTGAGGAAGCAGCGCGGACTCACGTTGTTATTTATTACTCACAACATTGGTGTGGTTGAATATATCAGTGATGAAACAGCTGTGATGTATCAAGGTAAAATTGTGGAGCAGGGTGTAACAGATCAAATCTGTGGGAATCCTCAGCATGAATATACTCAAAAGTTGCTTAGTGCTGTTCCCAGAATTGCTGCATAAAACATCTTCGTTGTCACTCTCAGCTGCAATGTTTGAAAATTGATGGGGATTAAATTTAAAAATCTAATCGACCAATCAAGAATCACCAGCTGCCTGAAGCACCACCGCCACCAAAACCTCCACCTCCACCGCTGAAACTACCGCTACTACTATCAGTACTGCTACTATCGTCACTACTACTGAAATCGGAATGGGAATAATCACTAGTATTAGCGCCAATTGTACTTTTATTCGTCAAAAGTCCCACAATACATAATAATATAGGCAAGGCCATAACTAGGTATATGATTGCGGTTTGAACGTCTTTTGAAGCAAAAAAATTGCCGATTAATAACGCGATGTGATGATGCAGGGAAGACAAAAAATCATGATAAACAGAAAACAACCATGTACCCATGAGTAGTAAAACGACAATACTTAATGTCCTATAAATTGTCTTTTTGATATTGGTTTTATTTCGACGCATGTGCTGACGCTGACGCCTAGTTAGATATCGTTGTGAACCTGAATGCGAACGAAAATTTGGCCGCAAACCAAGTGATATGGGAAAAATGATCAATGTGGATATCGCTAACATGGAAAATACGGCTAGTTCTGTCGATGTGTTAAAAACCAACCATAGAAATAAAAATATGATTGCGTTGGTAATCAATGAAATAATCATTGTTTTCGTAGTGGCTAGTTTTCCTAACCAGGGCAAAACAAAAAAACACGAGAAAAAACTGGTGATTAAACAAGCCATACCGAGAGATGCAGAAAATAACCATATGCTGAGATGCATAGGAATAATAACGTAAAGCACCTCGCAAACTGTTTTGGTAGAAATGGTCTTGTGTCTTTTTAACGTTCCCAAGAATATCCAGATGATAAACACCATCCACAGCAAAAATTTGATTTCTTCCCAATTTGGAGTGTATGACCTGTTTTTAAATGGATTGGCAGTTGATTGATTGACGTTAACAGTATGAACAGAATATTCACCAACGATAGCATCCAGTATTGATTCGGTTCCAACTACTATGCCAGTCGCATAATCACCATCACGAAAATGCGGAAGAATTGCATACTGAATAATATCGTTACTCAACACATCGGTTAGAGCGCCTTCAAGCCCATAACCCACTTCAATGCGAACTTTGCGTTGATTGGGTGCAATAATTAGTAATACGCCATTATTAGTGTCTTTTTGTCCAATCCCCCAAAAACGACCTAGTTGATAGCCATAGTCTGCAATATCATGACCTTGCAGCGATGACAGAGGGGTGCTGATTTTAAATAATGTGGAACTTAAAGTAAAAACGAGGATCAATACCTTATCTTTCTGATATTAAGAGGAAAAGGAAATGGCTGAAGTCGTCGCACACGAAGGAAATCAATTAACTCTT
>JAZGEP010000118.1:0-10717 GCA_036478815.1 Methylococcales bacterium | reverse complement strand
AAACACGAAACTCTAACTTGTCTTTTTCTCCCAGCTCAGATGAACTCAAATCGTTGCGTAGAACAACTATGCGCCTCTTGAGTTCATCTGATCTGAAATAAAAATTCTGCGTTATAGTTTCGTGTTTGATTAAATCCTCCGTCCTAACTGATATGGAAAAAATGGATTTGATACTGTCATATCTTTGTGAAATTACATGAGATATTGGAAGCAAGACAAGTACTAAGGAACGCGCATGAAATAACTCCGACAACTGACTTGTCTTGTTGTCCGTCTTCGGTGTTGCCGCAACAGTTACATAGCTCATTATGTGCCTGTTGCGGCGCCTTGAAGACGAACAACAATCCTGCGCCAGTTGTCGAAGTTATTCCATGCACGTTCCTAAAGCGAAACAGTGAGACTTAGGAGCGAGGATTTAATCACTTCCGGAAGTGATTAAATCCTCGCTCCTTAAGAGCAAACTAAATTAGTTTTATCGTACACAAAAAAGTTGCATTTATACGATTTGTTACAGGTTTTTTCCATATTCATAGGGGTGTTAGTAATGAAGTTTGGGGGATTGGGCTTGCTTGTAATATGCATCACCAAAACAGTGTAAGATACATCAGGTTCCAGATCTATGTTGGCCAGGTTTTAATTTCCTGCTACTTGTCAATCGAGCTTTTAGCAATAGCCATAGAAATTTAGAATTAGTGGTCAGATATCGTCTCCACATACGCTTTGGCTCTTGTATAACACGATACAGCCATTCCATCCCTGCCTTTTGCATCCAGGTTGGTGCACGTTTCACTTTCCCTGCGACTACATCAAAAGTACCACCCACTCCCATTACAAAAGTGACACCTAGTTGATCCTGCCATTGGTTGATGAAGTTTTCTTTTTTTGGCGATGTAATGGCAACAAACAATAATTTTGCTCCAGATTCCTTGATTTTATGTACAACAGAGTCTTCGTTTTCCCAGAAAAACCCATGATGATAGCCAGCCACATTTAGTTTAGGATATTGTTCGTTAATTTTTTGTATAGTAGTTTTTACGATTTCAGGCTCAGCTCCTAACAAAAAGACCGGATAACTCTTGGCAGCAGACAAAGATAAAAGTTCATGAAATAAATCGATTCCCGCTATTCTTTCAGGCACAGGTTGGCCTAGTAGTCTGGCACCCCAAACTACTCCCATACCATCTATATTAATAATGTCGCAAGCTTCGATTGATGAACGTAAATCAAAATCCGTTTGCATGTGCACCAGTTTGGCGACATTGATCACAACGTGTTGAGTGAATTGATTATTTGCCACACGACTGTCGATAAAGTCAACAGTTTCTTGCATTGTAGAGGCATCCATCTGAACACCCAGTAGTTCAATCCGTTTCATGTTCTGAGACACCTTCTATTTTTGAGGTAGATGCAATTGAGGAATTTGACTGTGCAAGAGTCAGGCACAGATAACAAGAATGATTTTTTTAGTGTCGAATGATCCAACAAAAAGGATATTTTGTATTTTCCAGAAACAGATTTTCGACTACTTATTAGAGCACTTATTATTGTTATCTTAGGAGCGAGGATTTAATAACTTCCGGAAGATTGACGTAGGATTCTGGTTTCACAGGAGTGTTAATGAAATAGGCGTATAGCAGGCTATGTAACTATTTTATCAGCGCTTCTGTGAAGGCAAAAGGCAAGTCAAAATTCGGAAGTTATTAAATCCTCGTTCCTTGTTGTCAAATTCGACACCACCGACTAGTTAAAGATAGGATATTGGTGGTTTTGAGATCAGAGGTAGATCTACTGGATAGGTCGAATTGTTATCGGACTCTGACTATATTATAGTCAAGAAAAAACAGTCAGCATAGTCTTTCATACTCTGTAATGCTGCAAGAATACAGGTAATTTGTCGAAACAATGAGACAAAATCATACAATCACACGATCAGACAGAAGCTTCGTACGTAGAAATCGTAGCATATGGTCGTAAAAAATTGACTTGTTATGTCAAAAAACCAAGTAATTACAAATAGTTATGGATTAAATTGACAGTGTTTCCTGGAGAGCGCAATTTTAGTTGTTTCGATGGTTTGGAAAAATTTATCCAGCTCTCACTCTTCCTACTACTCACAAATACTGTAACTCAGCGTAATCAGTAACCGCTCAGATTGCCCATTATTTTGTTCAAGAGCAAGGCGAAAGCGCGGAGTTTCCAAGTATAAATGAGTACTTTCAACGAAGCTATTGGACAAAATAGAGGATAAGCTGAGTAGTTACCAAATATTAACCATTTATAAGTCAATAGGTTATTGAGGATAGAAAAATTCCTCCAGTTCCGCTTTTATCCACGTTCAATAGAAACAAGCATTTCTGAATTTGTTTCTCATTGATTTCGACTGAAGGGTAATAGGCAGGGCTAGCAGTCGAATTAGTCGAGGACGAGTGATTCTTTTCTGTCATTTTCCACTCAAAGCAGTAAATATGCAACTGAAAACATCACCATAGTTGTCAGACTTAACCAGCACCAGATCATCATGGCTCTGCCTGGACGAGCTGACTCTGGAACGCTTTTATCAAACATTGCCAGTGTATTCAGGCCAGCCAGTACTGGGCCTGCTACAAATGCCAGCACTGTAGCTACTTTAACCATTGCTTGCATTGAGGTTAGAAAGAAAAATAGAATTAACATGGTACCGACTACGGTTACTAACAACCAGAAGAGATAATGCCTTTTCCAGTTTTTATGATTCATGTGTTCAGGAAACAGTAGCTCGCTCGATACACTCAGAGTTCTGGGATAGGCATCCAGACAGGTCAGGGTGGTGCTGAACATGGTGGTCACTGCTGCTACCGCGACAAGTGGATATGCCCAACTGCCCAGGGCTTTTTGGTATAAATCCATCAGCTGACCGGCAAATGTTGCACCGCTGGGACTAAACGTCTCACCACTGCCATACATTACCAAGGCTCCGAGTAACAGGAAACAAATCGCCAGAAAAGCAGTACCGAAATAACCGATACGAAAATCAATTAAAGCACTTTTCATACTGGATACTTCACCACTGCTTTCGTTATCAGCTTCTGCCCAGATTGAAGTCCAGACCGCTATATCCATTGGTGCAGGCATCCAGCCCAGAAACGTCGCCAGAAAAATCAAATGCGCTGTGTCCTTAAATGAAAAATGGACATCGGCAGTTTTGTAATAACCTGGATTATCAAAGATCAGTATGGTGACAGCGAGAATAGAGGTGATTGATAGCACCAGAATAATCACTTTTACGAACTTATCCAGCAACTGATAACGCCCATTTGCTAGCAATGCACAGCAAGTGATTAGCAAACCCAGACTGATTAACGCAGCAATTCGATGTGGTTCTAAGTCGCCAAGCGTTTCCAGATGAAAGATATTGATCACCAGACCAGCAGTGACCACGGTGACTGCTGATTGAATAATCAGCATGGACATCAACGTCATGGCAATGTAGACCCACACCGCCCAATTCCCCAGTTTTTTGTAGCCATGTAAAATATTGCGCCCGGTAGCCGCTGTATACCGTGGTCCGAATTCGAAGAATGGGTATTTTACCAAATGGATGAGCAGAATGGCGATGATCAAGCTAAACCCGAACATTCCGCCGGCTTTGGTTGATTGAACCAGGTGCGAAACCCCTACAGCAGCACCGGCATATAGTAATCCTGGACCTAGTTGTGATAACAGACTTCTTTTTGTGGTGTTCATGTGATTGATTTTTCCTTATGCACTTATAATACCCAAGGTGATTTCGATCGGTTTTTGTAATTTCCGCAGAAGGCTGAGAATTTCTAGATTAGATTTTGGAATTCTTTCTGGATTTATGGACAAAAGTCGCTTTAAAATTCATATTCAATACTCCATTTAAAGGTATGTCCGGGCGTATTATTATTCAATCCAAAAAACCACAGCCGATACCGATATTCAACGAGTCTTGTTGATCATTGTCATCGGAGTATTGGCCCGTGCCTAATCGTGCCTTCGGCTTCCATCCAGTATCAACAGTATAGTAAATAATGGGGCCAATACGATGCTGATCGTGATCACCGAACAGCAAAGTTGATTCACTGAGATGACCGCTATTACCCAAGCGATCAATTGTGCCATAGGCTTCTATTGCCAAACCCCAATGCTCCGTGTACTGATAAAGCAGACGCGTGGCGTAGGCAAAATCCCACTTTCCATCATCCTCACCATCAAAGTGATAGATGCTATAAATATTAGCCAATGTCTGCCATGTGCCAACATCATATTGTAGAATCGACCCCAAAATAATGGATTTTGATTGGTCTTCACCTTGTACTGAAAATTCCAACTCGGCAAGCAATCCCATGCCTAGTAGTTGCTGGCCGGGCGGCCGTATGACTAAAATGGTTTCTAACGCCGCTTCTGAAAGTTTTAATGCATCGAACGAATTGGCTTGATCTACAGATGACGGTTCATCAAAACGCTCCTTTTCAAATTCGACGACCAAGTCGTGAGCGCATATAATCAGTCAGGCTAACCTCGATTTCTAGTGCATGACGCTGTTTAATATACTCATTATCATCAAACTTAAACTCACCATCATTATGAATATATTTACGATTAGGCTGATTAAACGAATGGGCATTTTGACTTTGAAACTCGATCGTACCCACTTCAATTTCTAAATCTTTGACTTCAAACTGACCAATTGCACGGCCAGCCAATGCACCATAGGGGAGTAACAATAACACCGATGATGATAAATAAACGCAAAAAAACTCCCAGGGTCAATATTGTCTTAGAAAAAATGAAACGCGGATTTAGTACTTGCAATTGTATTTTCTATGGCTAAAAAACCACACAAGCATAAAAAATAATTGAATAATAAAACGATTGCTAACCGCTAATTTTTCTTATTTTAAAGCGCGGAGGTTACGGTGGGCTTATTGTTTGAGCCGGCTATTCACCAGCGTGGTTTTTCATAGTGGGAATAAGTAGGTGACCATAAGTTTTTTAACATTTTGCTGGTTTATTTTGCGCTCTTCTTCGTTGCAACTTCGGTTGCATAGCGCACTATGCGCCCTGCGTTGCGCCTCGAATACCACAAAATACCCTGCGCAAAATTGTTAAAAAACTTATGGTCACCTACTTAGGAACGTGCACGAAATAATTTCGACAACTGGCTTGTCTTTTTGCTCATCTTCTGCGTTGCACAAACAGTTACATCGCTCACTATGCGCCTGTTTGTGCGCCTTGAATATGAACAAAAATCCTACGCCAGTTGCCGAAGTTATTTCGTGCCCATTCCTTACCTCCTGTTTTAAGGACAGTCTTGTAAAAGATAAACTCCTTATTTTGAGGGTTCCCACTCCTTTTGGCTGGGATTTACAATAGCTGACTTAGGCTCTTATCTAAAAAATCAGTGATACTATGCCATGATCGTTTATCTGCATTTTCATTGTATAGTATCCCGGCTGCGGCATCATTGGCTAATACGTTGGTAAAAGCATGCATGGTGTTTCCATATAAGTGAACTTGCCAGTCTGCATGATATGCACTGAGTTCCTCTTGCAGGGCATACACCTCATGCGGCGGTGCAAGTGGATCTTCGTAACCATGAAGAACAAGAACTTTGGCGCGGATGCTGCTGTTGTCTTCGTCAATATTAGCTGGTGCTTGCAGTAAGCCATGCACACTGATGACAGCTGATAAATTGACACCGGTTCGAGCCAGATCAAGAACGCACATGCCTCCGAAACAATAGCCAAGGGCAGCAACCTGTGTTGGGCTGACTAAATGATGTTGGCGCAAGATTTCCAATGTAGTTAACATACGGGCTTGCAGCAATCCACGGTTATTGATAAATGGTTGCATTAACTGTGCGTTTTCATCTGGGTTTGCCCCGAGAATGTTTTTGCCGTACATATCACCAGCAAAGCCAACATAGCCCAACTCAGCCATTTGTATGGCTCGATTGCAAACTGCTTGGTCACGTCCAACCCATGTATGTGCAATTAAAACAGCAGGTCGTTGTGTAGATATAGCGTCATCATATGCTAGCAAACCTTCTAGGAGGCTGTCCGAAAATAGAAACCTACTACGGAAAAGCGGATTTTGGCCCATTGTTTCGATTAAATTCGTTAAATACAACAAGTATTCGCCTCATTTAATCGAAACAATGGACTCAATACCGCTTTCTCTCGCTACGGCTTCTATTCTCGAACAGCCTCCTAGCCAATGTAAACCAGAACACAGAAAATCTCAATGCATAATTGACTATTTGGTTTTAAGAGTATCTTTAGGATTTACTGAAGTTGAAACTTGTAGGAGGAATGGGTACTAGAATAGAATTTTGGTAAAAAATCACAGCTGCTAAATAGCGCTAGCCCGCATTTCTCACCAGCCTGATGAGCCCTAGTGCTCTGTCAAGGTTATAGTGACGGGAAGAATAGGGAGTTGAGAAGTGGTTAGCTGCTAGGCGCACGAGAGCAGGACTAGCAGGCTAATCCAAACGAGTGCAACGACGCAGATGACCATTGATCGGCTTTCTATAACCGTCAATACAATGTTGACGGAATACTTAGGTTGCATTGCAAATGAATCGATGGTGAATAGTAATCTAACGATCACAGTTCAATTAGCGAAAGAGTTCTTTTTGTCCAATGCGTAGTGTATCGAGCACGACTGAACGTTGACTTTTCTCCTCTCCCCAATCAACTTTTACAACAACTTTGTAAAGTTGGTAGGACATCAAATCAAAATCAATATCTTCTTCTTGTGGCAGGTATTCGGTTACTGAAACATCCCAGTGATATTTATCATCGAAAACCCCGTTATTGCCACTATCCGGGAGTTTTTCTTCACGTCCGACAGCATCTAGCAAAGAGTCCGCCAGTGAGGTGGCTTGTGTGTAACTTTCACTATGAAAAGCGATTTGGGTGTTTTTACCGAAAATCTGTAGCAGTACAGTGACTGATATTGCCATAATGGTGAATGCAACCAGTATTTCCAGCAAAGAAAATCCTTGTTGAGAGATTTTAGTTTTCATCATCGGCGACTTGGATGAGAATTTGTCCGGTTAACCAGTTGGTATCAATATAGCGTTTACGGTTGCCACTCACGATCTCAACGCGACCACCAGAAGACGATCCATCTGAAAAAAATCGAATGCTGCCTTGACCTTCACCGTTGATTTCACTTTGTGCTGTATTCACTGTTAAATCAAGGTCATCTGCTAGTTTGTAGACCTTTTTGCGGGTGCTGATGGTATAACTGCGCTGGTCAACATCCAGGGTAAAAACTGCTTCTTCGCCTGACGAAATAGCCTGGCCCCGGGTATAGCGTAGTGCAGATGCAACATCGTTAACAGCTGCCTTGAGCTGCGCACCAGCGAATCCGGCAGTAAATTTAGAGCCAACCACAGACATGGCCAGCACAGCAATGATTAGCACAACAATCATTTCGATTAAAGTGAAACCTCTATTACCAGCGTTTGCAGTTTGAGTGGCTATTTTAGAAGGCAAGGTCATTAACGCTTAGAATTGCCATTAAAATTGAGATAATAATGCCGGCGATAACAATACCGAGGATGACAATTAAAGCTGGTTCCATCATTGCCAGCATACGATGAATGGCTATTTTTATTTCCTTGTCATAGGTGATTGAAACTTTTTCCAGCATCTCCTGTAGTCGTCCTGTTTCTTCACCGAGTTTGATCATTTGCAATGCCATTTTCGGAAATTGACCTGAATCAATCAGTACTTCTGACATGCCGCCACCTTGTTTGAGCGAGTTGCCGGCTTTTTCAATGGTATCGGCAATGGCGCTGTTGGTCAGGGTTTCCCGGGCAATCGAGAGTGCGGATAGTAATGTCACGCCATTGCCCAGCAATGTTTCCAGAGTGCGGCTAAAGCTGGCAACCTGAAGTTTTACGATTAAATCGCCGACCATCGGGATCTTCAAAAAACGATAATCCCAAACACGTCTGCGTTTGCTATCCGATAACTGGAATCTTGCCAATGCAACCAGTAACAAAATTCCAGCCAGAATCGCCCACCAATAGTTCTGAAGTATGTCTGCAATTCCAACTACCACCTGAGT
Organism: Methylococcales bacterium; assembly: GCA_036478815.1. Lineage (GTDB taxonomy): Bacteria > Pseudomonadota > Gammaproteobacteria > Methylococcales > DRLZ01 > DRLZ01. The sequence goes on along the minus strand of JAZGEP010000118.1, from coordinate 2,635 downwards.
TGGCAGTGGCAGTTCTTTTCCTGAACTTTCAAACATTTCGGTAAACTGTGGGACCACAAAAGTGAGTAGCAAGAAAACGGATGCGAAAGAGATAATGACTAGGATCATTGGGTAAATCATCGCTGTAGTCACCGTATCGCGCAGTTCTTTGGATTGTTCCAGATAATCTGCCAGTCTCTCAAGAACATTTTCCAGGCTGCCGCCTGCTTCGCCAGCGCGAATCATGTTCAGGTAAAATCGCGAAAACACTTTACCTTGGGAATCCAGTGCATCTGATAACGGTGCGCCACTTTTGACTTTGTCCAAAAGGCTATTGGTCATCTGATGGATGGGTGAGTCATCTTCGGTGAGGTCGATTAAAACAGATAATGAACGATCCAGCGGTAAGCCTGCACTAAGCAGTGTGGCTAGCTCGCGGGTAAACACGCTAACATCTTTTTGACTGATCTTTAGACCGCTAGCTGCACTTGGAAATAGAAAACTGAATAAATGGTCTTTTGATTCGCGGACTTTGAGAGGAATGACTCCTTCATTTTGCAGAGCAATAATTAGCAATGAGTCATTCTCAGCTTCGCGTGTTTCTTCGACGACCTCGCCTTCACGGATAAATTTACATTGATATGTTGTCATAATCAGGAATCGGTGGTCACGCGCATGATTTCCTCAACAGTGGTGTCACCGGCAATGGCTTTTTGCAAGCCATCATCCATCATAGATACCATGCCCTCATGTTTCGCAAGTACTTCAATTTCTCGTGCCTGGGCATGTGACATGACCAATCGTCTGATTTCATCTGTCATGGTCAGGAATTCGACAATTGACAGGCGACCACGGTAACCAATATTGTTGCATTGATCACAGCCCACAGGCTTATATAAAGTGACGTCGTTGCCAGTGACAAAGCGCCGTAGCTTCATTTCTTCGACCAGTTCAGGCATGGCTGTAAATGGCTCGCGACAATGAGAACACAGGCGGCGCACCAGACGCTGGGCAAGAATACCGTTGACTGTGGAAACCAGCAAATAATCTTCCAGTCCCATATCCATTAACCTGGTAATGCCGCCTGCTGCATCATTGGTATGTAGTGTAGACATCACCAAATGTCCGGTCAGTGCTGATTGAACAGCGATACGGGCAGTTTCCAGGTCACGCATTTCACCAATCATAATCACATCAGGATCCTGGCGAACAATTGAGCGCAGCGCACCAGCAAATGTGAGGCCGATCTGTGATTTGACTTGTATCTGATTAATCCCGGCTAGCTGGTATTCGACCGGGTCTTCGACGGTAATAATTTTGCGTTCTGGTGAATTCAGCTTGTTCAGCCCGGTATACAATGTTGTACTTTTACCACTACCGGTTGGCCCGGTAATCAATACAATTCCATGGGGGATATCAAGAATCTCTTTAAATTGTTCAAGCGGTTTGCCACGGAATCCCAGCGTTTCAAAATCCAGCACCACATTATCTTTGTCGAGTAGACGAATGACCACGCTTTCACCATGCATGGTTGGGATTGTGGATACACGTAATTCCAGTTCTTTACCGACAATTTGTACCTTGATGCGGCCATCTTGCGGCAATCGACGTTCAGCAATATTGAGCTTGGCCATGATTTTGATGCGAGAAATCACAGCTGCGGTTGAACGTACCGGTGGCGCTTCTATTTCACGCAACACACCGTCAATTCTTAATCGTACTTTGAGCTGATTTTCGAACGGTTCAACATGAATATCAGACGCTCTGGATTCGACTGCGCGCTGCATAATCAGGCTCACCATGCGGATGACCGGTGCTTCACTGGCAAGGTCTTTTAGGTGTTCAACATCATCTTCTGCGTGGTCGCCTTCACCATCCAGCGTGTCAACCAGTTGTCCCATTTGGGATTTTCCACTGCCCAGTTGTTTCTCGACGGCATTTTCGATTTCAGTGGCTAAGCCGACACTTAATAAAACAGGTTTTCCGCAGGCCAAGCGTAGAGCGCTAATCACGTAAGTATCCAGTGGGTCTGCGATCGCCACGCTGGCTTTCTCATTGTCGATAGCAAGTCCAACGACTCGGTGAGTTTTCATAAAGCGAGGTGAAATTAGACTATCCAGATGAGAAATATCTGGGTAGTCCGCGTTTTCTACCAGAGGAAGTCCAGCCACTTCCGCTAGAGCCTCAGTCACGTCACGTTCAGCCACCATCCCCAGTTTAAGCAATAACGCAGGTAATTTATCTTGTTCAGCCTGAGTTGACAGACGTTGAGCGCGACGCAGTTCAGTTTTACCTAACTTGCCATTTTTTACAAGCAGATTGGCAAAGATTTCGTATGGGTCACCCGTCTCTACCAATTCCGACAGTTCTGATTCAAATAAGAATAGATCTTTTTCTGTTGTTTTCGCTGCTAATGTATTCAATGCCGACCCCGCTCTTATTGATCAATGAAAACGTTTCTAAACATAAGTACTCGATCATAAATATTTTAACATTATTACTTGTCTTTTTTATTATCTTCGGCGTTGTATAAACAGTTACATAGCTCACTATGCGCCTGTTGATGCGTCTTGAATATGATAAAAAATCCTGCGTAAAATTGTTAAAATATTTATGATCGAGTACTTACAACCGTAGCAGCAACGCGGAAGATGGA
>JAZGEP010000117.1:0-3417 GCA_036478815.1 Methylococcales bacterium | reverse complement strand
AGGTGATTCGTTATCATACCCGTTGCCATCGTGCATTTGAGCTTAAAGCATCCACTTTGGTGGATACTTTGTATGCACTGGATGCATTACGCAAAAGCAATCAGAATCTGGAGTTATTCCTGCTTGCTTGCATCGCGGACGCGCGCGGTCGTACTGGTATGGAAAACCGTGATTACCAACAAGCAGATATACTGCGTACAGCTCAACAAGCTGCGCTTAGTGTTGATGTGCAACCCTTCATAGAGCAGGGATTAACTGGCAGTGCGATCGGCGAAGCACTACGCAGAAAACGCATTGAAGTTGTCAAAGCAGCGATTCGACCATTGAAAGCAGCCCATGCTGCATGACGCAGTTGGATCATTCGCAATTTAAAGTTGCACTCATCACCGGCGCTGCAAAGCGGCTGGGTGCAGAAATAGCCAGAACACTGCATAATGCAGGTGACAATATCGTGCTGCATTACCGGGATTCCAGCAATGAAGCCCAATGTCTCTGTAATGATCTCAATAAAGTACGACCTGACTCTGCTGTAACTATTCAGGCTGATTTGCTCGAGACATCCGCGCTATCAAGATTAATTACGCAGTCCGCTCAACATTGGCAGCGACTGGATATTCTAGTAAACAATGCTTCTGCTTTTTATCCCACACCAATCGGTGATGTTGCTGAAAACGACTGGGATAATCTTCTTGGGATCAATCTAAAAGCACCCTTTTTTCTCTCCCAATCCGCAACAGTCTGGCTGCAACGCGAGCAAGGCTGCATTGTTAATATCGATGATATACATGCTCTGCGCCCACTTAAAGATCACCCGGTTTACAGCATTTCCAAAGCAGGCCTGAGGGCGCTCACCTTGTCGTTGGCTAAAGAGCTGGGACCGCAAATCAGGGTCAACGGAGTTTCACCTGGAGCAATTCTCTGGCCAGAAGATGAACTGGCCGACCACAAGAAACAGCAAATCATTTCACGTATTACTCTGAAACGCACAGGATATCCGTTAGATATTGCTAAAGCAGTGCGATTTTTAGTACATGATGCCGACTATATTACCGGACAAATTTTGGCAGTAGATGGTGGCCGGACATTGTTCAGTTAGAAGATTGAATCAGGGCGCTAATTGCTCCAACAGCCCATCAATTCGTTGTTGGCTAGCATTGTGTTTATCAAAGTCATCCCATAACTGCGCATAGCTGATACCAAGCTCTGGATGCTTCAATTGCGGCACTATTTCAGCTAATGGCTCCAGTACAAATGCATAACTAAGTACCTCATCGCGTGGAACATTAACCTTGCCCTGCTTCAAAATAAGGTCGTCATATAATAATAAATCCAGGTCAACTGAGCGATTGGAAAACTTCTGCTGGCTGCGATCCCGCCCGCACTGATTTTCAATGTGTTTTAGCTCAGTAACCACTTCGGCAGGCGGTAAATCGGTGTGAAACATGACTACCAGGTTATAAAAAAGTGCTCCGAAAAACCCCACCGGTACAGTTTCGTAGATACTGGAACACTGTAATGGATTAAAACGCTGGTTGAGTAAATCAAGCGCTTTTCGCACATTATTTTCACGTTCTACATTACTTCCAATTGAAATATAAACGCTCGACATATCAGGCTTGTTCCCCACGCTCGATGACCACCCCGACATCCAGTGCGCCTCTAATTGCACCTTTTTTATTGACGGTTAAGCGTAGCCAAGTGGTGCCACTCGCAGCAAGTACAATATCAGCAATTTTTTCAGCCAGGGTTTCGACTAACAGAAATTTACTCTCCTCTACAAAAGCGATGACATTTTTGGAAACTGTTTTGTAGTCAATGGTGTCTTCAATACTATCTGTAATCGCAGCTTTACGAATATCAGTGCCCATTTCCAGATCAATGAGAACGACTTGTTTAATCTTGCGTTCCCAATCGTAAATCCCGATCGTGGTTTCTACTTCTAAACCTCTCAAAAAAATAATATCCATGGCCATTTATTTTTTCCATTTATTAACCGATTGAATTGGCAGTATGATGAAAACTTTAGTGACTGGCAAGACATCTCGAGGTATCATTTCTGCACTGTACATTTTACGCGTCAGTACACACACCGATATCTGGCTGGTGATATGTTAGATTTTGAAGATTCAAATACTCTCATGGGCGAAGAAGAACAAGAAGAATACTCAATGTCGGAAGATGAGATTAAAATTGTAAATTTTCTATCTGAAGAAGATAGAGATAAAATTGATCAATGGCTTTTGAAAAATATTTCGTCCAATTGGCAAAAAGTAGCGATGGTTGTTGCAAAAGCGATAGAGGAATCAGATCAAAATGACGAATTAACTGATGTGCCTGATATATATTTCGGTATGCGCGTCGAAGAGCTTGTAAAGAAAGGAAAAATCATTTCTCAAGGTAATCTTAAGAAAATGCGCTTTAGTGAAGTGAAAAATGTAAGCAGTTAATCAGAAATCTAACGAACTAGGTTAGATTGTGATCGCGAAGCGAGCCACAATCTGAACAATCGCATCCACTTGACCGTAAAAAGCGTCACAAATTTTGAAAAGACGCAAAATTCCGCCACTTTTTACGTCAACTGATGCAAGCGATAGGCAACGCAGTCTAGCGGCAAAAATCAACCGATAGAAAACCACATCCATGACCGTGCGAAGTATAAATACCTTTAAGTCGAGATCTGATGATTAAAATTTTATTGTTTGTTTTGCTAATATTATCCCAGTCAGTCTATGCCGGTTTCTGGCAAGATCAGGCAATTGCATTCCGTGAACATGGAAATAAACTGGGCAGCAATCAATTTCCTGACTATAACAAGGCGTATCATTTTTACTGTGTGTCCACGGCAATGCATGATAATCAGGCGGCCTTTGCAATTGGGAGCCTTTATTTACAAGGTCATGGTGTTGAAGCCGATCCCGCCATCGCCAAAGGTTGGTTTGAATATGCAGCCAAACGGGGTAATCTGGAGAGCACGAAAATGCTCAGGCAGTATCAAGACATTGTCTCCAAGGAGGACACTCTCTGTCCCAAATATGATCCAGTCAAGACATTGGACAAAACTGACATCATGGCCTGGGTGAAAATTATCGCTCCTACTTTCGGGCTTGACCCGATGATGGTTAACGCAGTGATCAAGGTTGAGTCAGGGTTTAATCCCAAGGCAATTTCTAACCGGAACGCACAAGGCTTAATGCAACTAATTCCCTCCACTGCCCAACGATTTGGAGTGCAAGATAGTTTCGATCCAGTACAGAATCTTTTTGGTGGTATTGCCTATTTACGTTATTTACTGCAAATGTTTTCTGGTGATCTTTCTAAAACGTGGGCTGCTTACAACGCAGGCGAACATGCAGTGATCCGTAATAAGGGGATTCCGCCTTTCAAAGAAACCATACACTATGTGCGCATGTTGTTAGC
>JAZGEP010000116.1:0-8680 GCA_036478815.1 Methylococcales bacterium | reverse complement strand
CCAACATCTCCAGCCGCAACGTCACCAACGCCGTCGTTGACTGGGTTCCTGCAACATGGCCCACCGTCAGTCAAGCTGGTCCAGATCAGCAAACCCCGGATCTGAGTGCGATCATTCAGGAAATCATCGGCCACCCAGGATGGTCAAGTGGCAATTCACTAGCGTTGATGATCACCGGGAGTGGACGCCGTACCGCGGAATCGTTTAATGGCGATGCTGCAGGGGCTGCTTTGCTGGAAGTGACTTTTACTACTAATGTGGTCATGCCTTAAGGCCGTATCACTGCGACTGCTGTTTCGATCAATGAGTTCAGCTATTTGCCATTCTTAAAGACCTATGCACAAAGGTTGCTGTTTATCTAATGATTGGGAGTAAATGGGTGTTTTCTTATGTAGTCATTGGAAAACCTGGGGTGTGGTGAATAGTTTCTAAGATTGTATGTAGATTCTAAAATACAACCAGATAGAAGAGCGCGCTCTATCTGGTTGGTAATGATTGTTATCGTCTGCAATTACAATATACGAACAATAGCGATTTATTTCTGTTAAATATTCACGTTTGTAAGTAAAACTGATGCCTTAAACTATCTCTAGTGAAAAAGGGTTGGTGTGGAATTTTTAAATGAGGAGCAGGTTTAGTAACTTCCGGAAGTTATTAAATCCTCGCTCCTTAGCACTGCAATAAATAAACATTGAGGTTAACTTTTTATATTAATCCTCATCCATAAGTGTTTTCAACTGATAAAGCATTTCCAATGCTTGTCGCGGTGATAAGTCATCGATTGCCAGTTCAGACAATTGTTCCATCACTGGATGTGGCTTAGTAGTTTGTTCTGCAAACAAATCAAGCTGTTGTGGCTGAGATGGGTTTTGCTGCTGGAAGAGAGGAACGATTTCCAGGCTGTGCAGTTTTTTTCTGGCGAGGTTGATGACTGTTTTAGGAACGCCGGCGAGAGCTGCAACTTGTAATCCATAACTTTGGTTGGCAGGACCATCATTGACGGTGTGCATGAAAACAATGTGATCATCATGTTCAATAGCTTGTAAGTGGACGTTGGCAATTTGTGGATGGTCTGCGGCGAGTTGGGTGAGTTCGAAATAGTGGGTGGCAAATAAAGTGAAGGCAGAGATTTTTTTAGCCAGGTAGTCAGCGCTTGCCCAAGCCAAGGATAAGCCATCATAGGTGCTGGTACCGCGTCCTACTTCATCCATTAATACCAGGCTGTTGCTGGTGGCATTGTTAAGTATATTGGCGGTTTCAGTCATTTCTACCATGAAGGTTGAACGCCCACTACTAAGATCGTCTGATGCGCCGATACGGGTGAAAATACGGTCGATTGGCCCAATAGTTGCGCTGTTGGCAGGCACGAAACTGCCAATGTGGGCGAGTAACACAATCAGTGCAATCTGGCGCATATACGTTGATTTTCCGCCCATGTTAGGGCCGGTAATCATTAACATGCTACAGGTTTCTGATAGTTGACAATCGTTGGGGACGAACGGTTCATTGCTATTGGCTTCGACCACTGGGTGGCGGCCTTGTTTGATGTCGATCAGAGGTTCATCAACCAGTGTGGGTGAGAATAGCTTTAATTTTTCGGCACGCTCGGCAAAATTAGCCAGTACGTCCAGTTCGGCTATTGCAGCAGCACAGTGTTGCAATGCTTTTAGATCAATTGTCAGCGTGTTGAGCAACTGTTCATATAAGCGTTTTTCGAAATTTAGAGATTGTTCTCTGGCGCTTAATACTTTTTCTTCAAAGGCTTTCAACTCCGGCATAATATAGCGTTCGACATTTTTCAGGGTTTGGCGGCGCATGTAATCAGCTGGAATTTGATCTGCCTGGGAGCGCGGTGCTTCCAGATAAAAACCATGAACCCGATTGTAACCGATTTTAAGATTGGTAATACCGGTGCGTTCGCGCTCAGCTTGCTCCATTTGCAATAAGTAGTCATCGCTGTTTTGAGTGATGTCGCGTAGTTCATCGAGTTCGGTGTTGTAACCGGGGGCGATGACCCCACCATCTCGAATCAGCACAGGCGGGTTGTCGATAATGGCTTGTTGCAGCAATTCAGCCATGGTGCGATGATCGCCGATTTGATCGTGTAATTGCATTAACAAAGGATTATCAGTACTGATTAAAATATGCTTGATATCAGGGAGTATTTTCAAGGTTTCACGCAAGACTAAAAGGTCGCGTGGACGGGCTGATTTGAGTGCAATGCGTGAGCTGATACGTTCGATGTCGCCAGTGCTACGCAGCAAATCGCGTATCTCAAGATAACTGTTATCATCAAGTAGCGTTTGGATGCTCTGATAACGTTGATTGAGAACTTCGCGCTGCCGAATAGGACGGTGCAGCCAGCGCCGCAACAAGCGGCTACCCATCGCCGTGCGGGTATTGTCCAGTACACCGAGTAAGGTGACATCTGTGCGCCCTGATGCGCTGACATCTAATTCCAGATTGCGTCTCGTGGCAGCATCCAGAATCACTGTGTCTTCACTCTTTTCGACGCGGATCCCTTGTATGTGGGGCAAACTATCAAAACATGTATCTTTCAGATATTGAAACAGGCAGCCTGCTGCGCCAATTGCAACTGTGAATTGATCACAGCCAAATCCGCTTAAATGCTTGGTGTTAAACTGGCGGGTGAGGGCGTGATCACCAGATTTGATATCAAAATGCCAACTTGGGCGGGTAGTGAGTGAGCGCTGTTGTTTGATGTTTTCAGGCAACAACCAGTCTTCGCTGCATAACAATTCTGCAGGATTAAGTCGTTGTAATTCAGCTGATAAACCTTCTAGTCCGCTGACTTCCTGCAGTACTAGGCGCCCACTTGCCATATCCAGACTAGCAATTCCGTAGAGATTTTTTTTTCCAGCTGAAATTGCTGTGAGCAGACTTTCGGCGCGTTCTTCCAGTAAGGTCTCCTCGGTAAGCGTGCCTGGAGTGATGACTCTGACCACCTTGCGCTCAACTGGCCCTTTACTTGTTGTTGGATCACCGATTTGCTCACAAATCGCCACTGATTCGCCTTGACGCAACAGTCGCGCCAGATAATTTTCAGCAGCATGATAAGGAATACCAGCCATTGGAATTGGTTTTCCTGCTGATTTGCCGCGACTTGTGAGGGTGATGTCGACTAGTTGCGAGGCTTTTTCAGCATCTTCAAAAAACAGCTCATAGAAATCACCCATGCGATAAAACAACAACACATCGGGATGCTCAGCTTTGATGCGAAGGAATTGTTGCATCATCGGAGTGTGTTGGCTATTGATTGTCTTGTTTTCAGTCAATTCGTTCATCGTAAGCACAGCTTATCTGCATTTGTATTCGCTTGATTGCGAGTATTTATACATAAGCTTACCATTGCCATGCCATCATTTTTTTAACACAATATCTTCAATCTAAGTTAATCACAGGCATATCTCAATCAAATGTATTGTTTTTTTATTGCCTGATTGTCCGCAGTATGACGTTTAGGCGTGAGGATTTAATAAGTTACCGAATCTTGACTTGTCTTATTGTCAGTCTTCTGCGTTGTAGAAACAGCTGCGTAGCCTCCTAGATCACATTTCTTTCTTCCAAAGGCAAACATATGGGAGCAATATTCATTATTTGATAAGCGTAGTAAATGTCCTTTTTCCTTTTAGTCTGTAGACATCAAAGTCTCTATCAATTGTTGCAATCGTAGTAATGTTTAATTTTTCAGCTAAAAACACAAGACAAGCATCCGCAAAGTCCATAGGAAGGTCTGAATATTTGATGATTAGTTGCTTGATACTTTGCAAATCATTAGAAGTTATTGGCTCTAGAATGACAGCACCAGCATTGATCCAGTCCAGAAAATCTATTTGAGCATGTCTATTGAAATCAAGTAAATGCAATGTTTCTGTAACTGATGCAAGTGTTGTTACCAGCACACTCGTATTATTTTTTATAAATTCAACAGAAGCTGAGTGGTATTTATCGTTACGATCAAAAAGAGCAATCAATGGACCTGAGTCAATCAGGATTTTTTTCATTTTTTTGCTTTAATTTTTTGTTTGACAAGTACTTTTCTATCGGTCGATAAATTATCATGTTCACTTGCATATTTCCCAAAAACAATATTACCCAGTTCCCATGGTGATGGTTTCTCTAGTTTCTCAATGAATTCTGTAATACTTTTCCTTATTAACTCTGATTTACTGATACCCATTTGATGAGCAACATTATTGATGGTTTGTTCTAGTTTTGGATCAAGCCTGAGAGTAATCATTTTATTCTCCAATATCGATACGTATTACATATTGTAATACGATGGCTTTGAATGTCAACTCTTGGCTATCAGTTGTGAAGTGGTTTCGCTGGAACAGTTCAGAAAGAGATTAATAGTTTCGACTCCGGTACTGGGAAAATAATTAAATCCCTGAGACTCGAATGACAATGATTTAAACCAGGTTGTACAATAAAATAAGGAGCGAGAATTTAATACCTTCCTGATATTGACTTGTCTTTTTGTCCGTCTTCCGCGTTGTAAAAACAGTTGCGTAGTCATTCTACGTAACGATTGAGATTGCGTTGGTCAGGAGCAAAAAGACAAGCAAGGTTGGTCACTTTGTTTCGTCAAACCACCTAACACCTGGCTTATAAACAACTGTATTAGTAGCTATTAAATCAATTATTTTCCTATTTTTTTATATTGAACATTTTTGGATCAAATTCTGAAAGCGCTCCCTTTAATATGGCCTGTTCATAGGCTTTCCTAAACTTTACAGCTCTAATATATGCCTGCTTGATTTTGTTTGGTGTGTAAGTGGTTTCTCTACAGCAGTAAAACCCTTTCGTTCTTTTCTTTCCTGTATGATCTGTCCAATTAACAAGAATATCATAAGTATTTACATCTTTTCCGTAGTGAGTTTTCAGTGTGATACCTACGGGCATTTTTTTGTTTGTGCCAGGAATATAGGATTCTTTATTTTTTTCAAAAGATTGTCTAAAAGCACCTTTTGGTGCTACTTTTAATTTTTTTTTCATACTGTCACGAAGCTTCTTCGCTTTTGTTAAATCTTTTTCAAATCCAGAATAGCTTTTCCCATTAACAATAAATTGAATTTGATAACCCGCTGGATTTTTTTTTATATTTCTTAAATTTGACTCTTGTATAATACTCATGCTTTTTTAATACCATCCTTATAGTAGATACGGTTGCTGATCTTCTCGTTTTCCACAGGTGCTTATAATTATATGAAGTCTTTTGCTATAACTGACGATGTCTTGGATATTAAACTACATGGTCGCTTGAGGCAATTTAATGTCCAGGAACCTTCAGTTGACTAATGCACTGTTCGTAAACAGCAATTGTTTGTTCGACACAATGCCGTGCTGAAAACCCCTGATCGAAACTTTTGCGGGCGTGTTGACCCGCTTCAGTGAGCTGCTCTGGATGTTGCTGCAGATCGATTAACTTCTGAGCTAGAGCATCGGCATCGCCTGCTGGAACATGCCAGCCATTTTCAGCGTCACCAATCACCCAGGTCATGCCCGAGCCTTCAATATTGCTGACGATGGATGGTTTTCCATAATACATGGCTTCCAATAATACCAGCCCGAAGGCTTCTGTGCGCATAGTCGAAGGTAGACAGAACACATCACAATTCGCCAATAGTGCATTCAGAATAAGTTCTGATTGGTGCCCCAATAATTTGACCCTTGCAGTTAATCGAGCATCCGCCACTTGTTGCTCCAGTGCCTCTTTTAGCTCGCCTTCGCCAACAATTAACACACTGACACTGGCAGTCTCTTGTGATATTTTAGTCACCGCATCAATCAGTAAATCATGTCCTTTATAGTGAGTTAAGCGGCCAATGCATAGCACCCGAAGCGGACGATCACCTTGCGCCCCTGTATTCCACAATTTACGCGCTTTTTCATGCAGGGAATTGGTTAATTGTGGCATTCGTGCTTCATTGAGTGTTAGTGGAATAACGCTGCATTTCTGCAGATAAGGCTTAAGTGTGGTGCTGGTTTGTAAATAGTTAGGTGAAGTTGCAATAATTGCCCGACTCCGTTTCAGAAGATACCACTCGAAAGGACAATACAGCTTATAAGCAAGTCCGAGAATTGGTTTATCTGCAGGGAAAACAACATCTGAATGCCAATGGATTACCCAAGGGATACGCCTGGCAACAATCAGAAATATTAAAAAAAATGCCGATGTATTGGGCAAATGAATATCAATTACATCAGGCTGGAAAGATTTGATTAGTGTTCGAAGCTTCCCTCGAAACCTTGGACTAATTGGAGCAAACAGCAATTGCCCATAACTGCGTACACGCACAATCAAATTGTTGTTAAGCGTTTCTTGCTCGGGTAGTTCACCATGACTATGGTCATGCACTAATGCGGCACACTCAAGTCCTTGGGCAGACGACTCATCCAATAGATCAGCCAGAAAGTTTTCCATACCGCCTGAAAATGGGGGGAAATATTTTCCGATGTGTAATACCCGCATCTGTGATACCAAGGCTGTTAACAAAGGGTTATTATACCTATAGCAAGTTGTTTTGCATTAAGGTGTGAGGGTTTTGGTTTCACAACACTGTTAGCCCGCATTTCTCATAAGCCTTCACTGCTTCGTCGGAAATACATACTGTTATTGCACTTCTTCATAAATTCCTTGTGAATTCAAATAGCTAAGCGATCATCTCATCAACTGGCGAGAAATGCGGGCTAGAGAAACAGATACATATCAGTAATTAACTGTAAATTTACAACAATGAGTCGTATGAAATGATACAAAGCAAACTCTCAATCGATAATCTCAGCCTGATCAAAATACTAGTGATATGCATTGTCGTACTGTTAAGCGGTTGCGCCTCTGATCAAAAACGCTCCTCATCAGCCAGCAAAACAGCACCAATCAATCAGCCGCAGCTTGTACCACCAGCTGCTGCAATTGCCAGCGCTCATCCGTTGGCAACTCAAGCTGGAATTAATATATTGGCTCAAGGTGGTAATGCTTTTGATGCCGCGATTACGGTTGCCGCAGTGCTTGCAGTGGTTGAACCTTCAGGCTCCGGACTTGGTGGCGGTGGATTCTGGTTGTTGCATCGTGCATCAGACAACAAGCAAGTGATGCTGGATAGTCGAGAAACTGCACCAATGGCAGCACATCGCGATCTCTATCTGGACAAAAATGGGAAAGTCCTAAGCAATAAATCATTAGATGGCGCACTTGCCGCAGGTATACCTGGGGTTCCTGCAGCGATAGTTTACCTGGCTGAGCACTACGGACAACTGCCTTTGAGCAGCACATTGGCACCAGCGATCAATTATGCACGGGATGGGTTTACAGTTGAAGAACCTCTGCTGCGACTGATGAAAATGCGTAAAAATGCCATACAAGCATCGACTGGAGCGGCCAGGGTTTTTCTTGACAATGGCTTGATTCCAAAACCTGGAGCGCGTTTGGTTCAAACCGATCTCGCTGACACTTTAACTGCGCTTGCCAAGCAAGGACATGCTGGATTTTATACCGGTGAAATTGCTGAAAAATTGGTTGCCGGTGTTCAAAGCGGCGGTGGAATCTGGAGCCTTGAAGATTTATCTCGCTATCAAGTTATTGAACGTGAACCCATTGTTGGAGAGTATCAAGGAGTGCGTATTATTAGTGCAGCACTGCCATCATCAGGTGGCTTGGTATTAATGGAAACGCTTAATATTCTAGCGGGTTATCCACTACAGGAACTTGATTCTGCTGCACGCAAACACTTGATTGTAGAAGCATGGAAACGTGCGTACCGGGATCGCGCCGAGTACATGGGCGATCCTGATTTTGTGACAATACCAACCGAACGTCTGTTAAGCCTGGATTATGCCAATGCCTTAAAAACCACCATCCAGGATAATCTGGCGTTACCCAGCAAATATCTGGCAGCTCCGCAATCAGAGATACCACAAGGCAATAATACAACCCATTTCTCAGTGCTGGATAAACAAGGCAACCGGGTTGCTACGACCTTGAGTATTAACTATCCTTTTGGCTCAGGCTTTATTGCAGAGGGAACCGGGGTGTTACTCAACGATGAAATGGATGATTTTGCTGCCTCACCAGAATCTCCAAATGTTTATGGACTGGTCGGTGGCGAAGCTAACGCCATTGCATCAGGAAAACGTATGTTATCAAGTATGACACCGACTTTTTTTGAAAGTAATGATCGTATTGCAATTGTTGGCACACCGGGCGGTAGTCGGATTATTACTATGGTATGTCTTGCTTTGCTTGATTTTGTAAAAGGCAACAGTCCGGCTTCGTGGGTTAGTTTGCCACGCTTCCATCATCAATTTATTCCCGATTTGATTCAATACGAAGTGGATGCGTTAAGCAAAGCAGAAATTCAAGCATTACAGCAACGCGGTCATGTACTGAAGGCATCCAGTCGGCGCTATGGTAATATGCATGCGATTGTCTGGAATCAAACATCGAATACAGTTAAAGCGGCAAGTGACCCACGTGGTATTGGCTTGGCTGTTGTAAAATAATGGTAACTATTAACTATCTAGGAGGCTTTCAATGTGATATTGCCGTGTATAGAAAGCCGATAAATGGTCATCTGCGTTGTTGCACTCGTTTGGATTAGCCTGCTAGTCCTGCTCTCGTGCGCCTAGCAGCTAACCACTTCTCAACTCCCTATAC
>JAZGEP010000115.1:0-16493 GCA_036478815.1 Methylococcales bacterium | reverse complement strand
CTGCGATAGCAAATAATTTCGATTGAAGGATCAATTTCGGTATAGCGTTCAATCAGGCTGCCTATAGCCGAATTAAGACACGGAGCAAGACCACCCGCTGTTAAAATTGCAACTTTTTTTGGTGTATTCATAGAGTAAATTTATTATCAATGGTTGGTTTAAGAAGCGAGGATTTAATAACTTCCAGCTTTTGACTTGCCTTCTGGAAACCAAAATTCCACGTCAAACTTCTGGAAGTTATTAAATCTTCGCTCCTAAGGATTTTACAGCAAGAATGCTACAGGTTGACAAATGTACACTATTTTATAGGGCACGTCAGGAGTTATTTTTTATGGTTAAATATGGCAAAAGTCCATTTGCGTTGACTTGTAAGGTGATGCGTAACACCATTGGGATAGCAGAACAATAAAACAACACTGATTGGTGCGTACACCGCACTCTGGTATTAAAAACTTTTGTGTAGTCTTCGTTAGATGTGGCAAAGTAGAACCAAGATACTCTTTACTAATGCTGTGGTGAGATTTAATGCACGAAAAATTTGAGTCTTTTGAAACGTTTTGGCCGTTTTACCTAAGCGAACATAACAAGCCAGCAACACGTCTTTTTCACTTTTTCGGAACTTCAACACTACTACCCATTAGTATTGGCAGTGTTTTTTACAATCCATATCTTATCTTTTTATATCCTCTTTGCGCTTATGGACTGGCATGGTTTAGTCATTTGGTCATCGAAAAAAACCGACCGACCACATTCAAATATCCGATTAAGTCACTGATGGGTGATTTCAAGATGTTTTGGTATATGTTATCTGGAAGAATGAAGGCTGAGTTACTACGTTTACAAAGCTTAAAGTAATGAAACAAAGTGTACTCTAGGAGACAATGTCATTAAATTACATGGCTATTAACAAACCACAGGTAACTGAAAATCTTGGCTGCTTTCCATCTGGTTTCAGCACTTTTGATAGCAATAATGCTGCTTCCTATGCCAGATGAATATTTTCAGCTGTGTATTGAATGTCAAATAAGAATCAACCTGTGGCTTGTTAATAGCCATGTAATTTAATGACATTACCTTGCGACGTCGCCCCTGCTGTATCAGCGTGATCACGCCAATCAACAACATCATAATTACGTAATTACGTAATTACGGTGACAGTGTACTAAATACACTAAATATATGATCTTATTTATCTTTATGGTTTCGTACTTTTTAGGTTATTTAGTAAACTGTCACCGAAATACCAATGAATTTTCTCATTGCCGCTAAGTACTTGTAACGAGTGGCGATCAAACTTATAAACCGCGCTTTAAAGCTGCCTTGCTAAAGACACTATCATCAACCGGGGTATTGTAATCAACATTACTGAATGTAAACACTGTTTGGTGCTCGGTTTTATGATTCTCAACAAGCATACGATGCACAGTCCAGATCCCTTGTATTTGCTTAATCTCGCTGTTATGAATAGTCTTTAATGGATTACCTTGAATACCCCAAATCCTTGAGCGCCGCACAATCCAGATCGTATCATCGACACAGATTTCGCCTTTGCCATAGTCCAGTTCTTTAGCTACCGTTTCATTGACCGGCAACATTTCAACCAGCACACAGTGGTGGCCATCAACCACATCTTCACCGATAGTTTTACGGGTATAATCCTCGATTGAAACCCTTGTTTCCAGCTTGATATCTTCATAGCTAAAATCAGTTCCCAAAAAATAATCCCCCCGATCCGAAGCTGAAATACGTCTGACTTTACGCATCGCTGGCAAATACAACCATTGATCGTCATCCTGTTGCTTATCAGCATAATCAAAGGTAAGAAAACCGGTGTTTTTGACATTTGTTGGAGAGCGATAAATAATAATTGTGCGCTTTTCAAATCCATAATATTTTCGATAACCACGTGTCTCACGTATCCGGGTTTTACCACGCTTGTCAGTCATTTCCATTTTCAGGTCGCGCGATACACTCTCGCCTTCGTCGCGTGCATTAATGTGCTGAGCAATACTGTCACCATCGGGCAATTGGTCGGCAGCGTTGCTCAGTCCACCAAACAACATCATTAGCAATAATAGTCCACATTGCTGCCACATCATTTTGCTCATTTCTAGCGCTCCTTCAAGATTTACTGAAATTCAACTGAAATTTTCATATCTTGAGTGTCAAACTTAAATTTGGCATCCTCATAATCAGGAGGGCTTAACATGTTTCTGGCTCCCAAACTTGCGCCATAAGGCTCTTGCGGAATGCCAACCAGGTTTGTATCCAGTTCATCATTATTGTTGATATCATGATAACCTGCCACAGCATATTCACCTGGCAGCAGTGATTCAAAACTCACTGTCGCTTTACCATCGATGCAGTCCGCTGCTGAAACAGTACGCCCTTGAGTATACTGATGCTCATCGGGAAATCCAGCCGTTTTATCATATAAACCAACATGTACAATTCCGTCTGAATCATTAATTCCGGAGACCTCGACGGTTAATGAAGCCGCTTGTAATTGCGTTGCTAACAACAAAGTCACACTACACAATTTTGTTAACATCCGTATTTTTCTATTGATCAATCGCATACTTGACTCCTTGATACTTGAGAAAAACCAAGAAATTTGGGTTTCAACAACTTGGCTAATACTGGCAACAACGTTAAACTTGTGAAAAAACTGGCCATAATCGCCACGGCAACCAATAAGCCAAATTCCTGCAAAACCACCACCTTACTGCTGATTAATACACCAAAACCGAGCGCCAAGGCCAGAAAGTTAAACAGCAAAGCACGACCCGTTGAAGGAAAAAGTTTAAATAATGCTTCATCAACACTGCCCTGCCGTGTTGCCAATAAAATTTGCAAGCGCTCCAAAGTATGAATGGAGAAATCCACTCCCAACCCAATCGAAATCGCAGCAAACATCGAAGTGCTGACCGATAACCAGATACCAGAAAATCCCATCACTGCATAAATCATTAAAATTGTCACGACAACTGGTAATAAGACAAAAACACCCGCCAATAACGACCGAAAACTGATTGCAGCCATCAACATCACCAACAATAATGCGATTGCCATACTGTTGAAATGGCTGTCTGCCAAGCGTTTTATCCAGTGATAATCGACATTCACCCGTCCACTCAGACTGGCTTGAATACCTGAGGCATTAAAAGTCTGGTCGATATAGTCTCGACTAGCTTCCACCACTGGTTTACCAATGCTGTAACGACCACTATCAAGATGTACTCGCAGATTGGCCAGTTGGTAGTCGTAATCAATTTCTTCCTGAAAATCAGTGGGATCACTGCTTGTTGAATACAACAGGAAATATTGTGCAATCAAATCAGCATCATCCGGTAATTGATACGCTTCCATTGCGCCACCATTCAATGCCCGATTCATTTGTTTGAGGTAATCAACAATTGAGGTTGATCCATTCACATGCGGCAAGCTTTGCAAATAGTTCTGGAACGCTTCAATACGCTGTAAATACTCTGGGTTAAATAAATCCTCAGGCTGCTCGGTTTCTATCATGATGTCCAGATAATGAGTTCCATCGAATCGTGTGTTCAAGACTTGATCGGCAATAAACAGTGGTTCTTGATGATGAAATGTCCGAATCATTTCTTCATCCAGTTTGATTTTGCCCGCACCATGAAGACCAAGCAAAACAAATAACACAATCCATAGCAACACTGTGATTGGATAGTTAAGAACGCTGTATCCCAACTGACTCAATAATCGACCGCTCCAGCTTGTTTTGCTGGAGTCATTTGATTTAGACACAAACGCAGGACTGGGCTTGAGTTTAAGAATACTCAGAAAAGCAGGAACCACTGTAATTGAATAGAGCCAGGCAACAGCAACCCCACACATCGCAAATATGCCAAAATATTTCATCGGCGGCATCATTGAGGCCAAACTTAAACCCAAAAATCCGGCGATGGTGGTCAATGTGGTGAGAGCCACTGGGCGCCACATACTTTGCATCGTGCGAATCGTCAGCTGCCTGGGAGATAAAGTGGGATTTTCTGCCAGCTCTTCATAATATTGACTGAGAATATGAATGGAGTCGGCAACTGCAATACCAATTAAAACTACTGGCATCGAATTGGTTATCACATAAAACGGCACATCAGCTGCCGCCATTAGCCCTAACGCACTGACAGCGGTGGCGGCAACGACCAGATTGGGTAACAACACTCCGCGCAACGTCCGCAAACATACAAAGCAAACAATGGTAATAACCAAGCCAGCCAGAGGATTAAGCTTGATCGCATCAGCATCAATATAAGCACCCATATAGCCGGCAACAGCGCCCTCCCCTGCAATGTGGATACTCTCTCCGTCAGCGACTGGTGCTTGCTCAATCAATTTCAACAAGTCTGCATAAACCTGTTGCGCCTGATCTTGTTCCAACAGTTCTGCCACAATTAATGTGCCACTGCCATCACGCGCGACCAGACTACCCAGATACAAAGGAAATTCCATGACGGCAGCACGCACTTGATCAGCCTGGCCCTGATTATCAGGGGCCGTTTCAATAAACGGCTCGACCATCATCCCTTCATCTGTTCCATAGATATTATTTTCAGTAGCCAGACTGGTGATACGATCTTGGTCAATATTAGCAACTTGCTGTACTTGCTCTGTTAACCACTTCACTAACCGCAATGTCTGTGGATTAAACACCCCCTGCTCGCCCTGATTAATGACAGCGATCACCATTGGATCCTGCAAACCAAAAATCTCACGGGTTTTATCACGGAACATCAAAGCTGGATGATCAGATGGGATAAACGCATCGGCTCGTGTGTCCTTGCGTAATTCAGGAAGAAACAATGAAAACAGCACAATCAACATAAAACCCAAAGTAATGACGACTTTAGGCCACGCTGTCACCAGTATGAAATAACGTGTTGATAGATGTTGCTGTGTTGTCTGACGATTCATACAATCTCTTTATGTGTATATACACGTTTTGTGTCAATATACGCTTGTAAAATCGTATGTCAACCGTTGTTTTCCAGTAAAGTGCTTAATTGCTTACCAAATATATCTAGCGTTGCCAGTAATTGTTGCGCGTTCTCTAGCCCCACTTTCTGCTGTAATGACTGGTGGGCTTGTTTCCACAAAGGTATCGCCTGCACCAAACGTTGTTTGCCTGCTTCAGTGAGTGTAATGTGACGTGAACGTTTATCCTTTCCTGGAGTTATACTAAGCAAGCCTTCTCGTTGAAGTGGTTTGAGATTGCGTGAAACAGTGGTTCTATCCATCGCCAATACTTTCGCCAAATCAGAAATCAGCGGTTTGCCCATCAGACTGGTTGCCACAATTAAAGAAAACTGCGTATTGCGCAATCCGCAAGGCTTCATCACCTCTTCATAATGTTGCGCAGCAATGCGACTGGCTTTACGTAAATTGTATTCCAGACAGCTAGACGGTACTTCCCGTAGTTGTTGTTTGTTGATTGTAGTTTGTTCAGTCATGTGAAAATCTAACGGATAGGATTTCCGTTATGTTACAAAGACTGCTCATTTTACCTCAACAGTATCGTAGCTTGGCAATAATTGATGAATGACAGAAACGTACAAATAATAACTTCGGCAGCTGTATTGTCGTTTGGTCCGTCTTCTACGTTACAAAATAGTTGAATATCCGAAAGAGAAAAGTGTGCTTGAGATGGTTCGACAGTTTGTGGTTGGAAAAAGAGTTTTAAGGAACGAGGGTATCGTGTCACAGCTGAACAAGTTAGCATGTCTCACCAGACGATGAGAGATGCAGGTTAGGGGCTGCTCATAACCACCAAACCACCGGCTTTAGGTGACAGAACTCAGCACATTCGTGCAGTTCAAAATGCAACGCGTGGAACAACGCGTTTGGCAACATCTTCAATCTGTAATAATTGCGCTTCCATGAATTTAAATTGACCAGCAATCAAATTACTCGGAAATGCTTCACGCAATATATTGTATTCCATCACCGAATCATTAAATGCCTGCCGCGAAAATGTCACCTTGTTTTCTGTTGTAGTCAGCTCTTCCATCAGTTGCAACATATTTTCATTGGCTTTCAAATCAGGATAGGATTCTGATACTGCAAACAGACGCCCTAACGCCCCGGACAGTCCCTGTTCTGCTTTAGATAGCTCATTCATTGCTCTCGCATTGCTTGGGTCTTTAGCTGCCTTATGTAAACCATTGATGGCACCTTGTCGAGCTGCGATGACCGCTTGCAGCGTTTCACGTTCGTGATGCATATAAGCTTTGGAGGTTTCCACCAGATTGGGAATCAAATCAAAGCGCCGAGTCATCTGCACATCAATTTGAGAAAACGCATTTTTATAACGGTTTCTTGATTGAATCAAACGATTATAAATACTAATCGCATACACAAAAGATACGACGATTAGAACCATTAAAATCAATGCTGCGTTCATCCTTAATCCTCAAAATACTTGATCGTTAGTTTTGCCTATCCGTGCAACATATTGCACGAATCTATACTCTTCGCACATGAAAATTTAGCATTTTGTGTGCGTGATATTTTGTGGAGAGCAAGGCGGGAAATCTTAGCTGTAGTCACTCTACAACAAGGTTTTCCAACGCAGGTATCCGCAAAAAAGCGCGTGCACAGGATGCTAAATTTTCATGTGCGGAGAGTATACACACCTTCTATATCATCTAGTGTAGTGGAAACAAGCAAACAGCGAGATCTACAACCAGCAATCAATAAGAAAAGTGGCTGAAAATACGAACCACTTCACATCTTGGAGAAATTACCCGGATTTGAAATCAACATTTTTTGTTGACTTACTGGTCATCAAATCATCCGCGTCAACCCTTAAAAATGTGGATATTATGGTTTCTGCATTCCTAAACGACAATCTGCAAGGTGTGGCTTTGAAGCCCTGAATGTGAATTCGGAGGTGTGAAATTAGGGGTTTCAGCAGTGCAATCAAGCCGATAATGCTCAATATGACTGACTCTAAAGGATTTTTCCACAGTTACTGCGGACCATTCTCGAACAGCCCTCTAATGCTCGTTGAGATTAATTTAAATCTGCCGCATATAATTTTAATAGTTGCATCGGAACAATATCTGTTGCCTTTTGATGTGTTCTCATCAGAAACACTTTCGGTGCCATATCGTGTTGATATGCTTCAAGCCAGCGTTGTGCGCATAAACACCATTTATCCCCGGCCTTTAATCCTGGAAAACCAAAATCAGGAAGTGGTGTGGTTAAATCATTTCCTCTAAAGCGGGAATATTCAAGAAAGGTATTCGTTACTTCTATACAGACTGTGTGAGAGCCAATATCATCATCGCTTGTATTACAACAACCATCTCGAAAAAAACCTGTGACTGGATTCTCACCGCAAGGCTCAAGCCGTTCACCAAAAACATTGAGTGACTCATCAATAGTCATTATTCACCAGGTTTTTTCAGCATTTTACGCACTTCACCGACATGCATTTCTTCTTGTGCAATTAAACGTCTGGCATATTCTTCAAGCAACACACTTTTACCCTGAACAAGCGTCAATAGCTTATGATATGCGGCTATAGCCAGTAATTCATGCTCTAACGATTCACGCAAAATATCGCCGATATCATGCTGATGAGTCTCTAGTAACGGACCAATACCCAGCGATGGATGGTGATCTAAGAGCGTTATCAATTCACCTGCTTCGTGTGCATGCAACAGCGATTCATCTGCCTGACTTCGCATCCAGGAAACAATCGGAATTCGCCCATAACCAACCACCATTAATGAATAATGGCTATAGCGAACAACACCTGCCAATTCTGTCTCTAGAATTGTATTCAAGACCTCAACAACGGCCTCTGTATCAATAGTTAACTCTGTCATAATAAATTCCCTTCTATTATAGAACTTGTTCAAATGCTCGCTGAGATAGACTCTTCGCAGCGGAGAGTAGTTATCCCAGCTTTTTTCAAATACCGTCTGATCTCCATGATCTAATGATCAAGATGTCTTCATTCATAACATCTTCCTCTAAAATATTTCTCCATAAAATCCGTTATGCATGTCAATCATGTTTGTAACTTCTCAGCGTGTTCTGTAACTCTCAGATTGCCCTCTAGTTTGTTCAAGAGCAAGGCGAAAGCGCGGAGTTTACAGGTGTAAATGAGCACTTTCAACGAAGCTATTGGACAAAATAGAGGGTAAGCTGAGTAATTACTCATATTTAATATATTTAAACCGAGGATCATCGGGGGTGCCGACAAGCGCGCCACCTTCTTTACCTGGCTGCCACATAATTACATCTTCAATCTTTTGAGCTAATTCAAAATCTTTATTGGTGATTCCCTTGGCTGCATGATTCATTAATTTAACAATTACAAAGGCATAAGACAGGGACATATCAGGATGATGGAATGCTGCTTCAGCCAAGTGGCCAACAGTAGTGACAATCATCAACGTGCTTTTCCAACCGCTGGTTTTGTATTTTCGCCTGATCCAACCATTTTCAAGATACCACTGGGGAAGTTCAGACTTTAAACGTGCTTCAATTTCCTCATCAGTGTAGGTTTGTTCTTCCTTTTTCTCTCTCCAGTTCATCACACATCTCCATAAAATTTATAGATGCCTCTACGTCTCTTTAGCGACACCTAGAAGGCGGTCCGAGAATAGAAGCCGTAGCGAGGAAAAGCGGTTTTGAGTCCATTTTTTTGATTAAAATGAGGCGAATACTTGCTGTATTGAACGAATTTAATCGAAAAAATGGGCCAAAACCCGCTTTTCCGCAGTAGGCTTCTATTCTCGGACAGCCTTCTCGTGATTCGTACATCAATTATCGGAATTCTTTTTGTCGGAGGACGATACGCGTCCAGGACAATGATTTCATCTTTGAGAAACTCCCAGACTATTAGATTTCCAATGGTGCTTGGTCTGGTTCCTTGACTCAACCTTATGTGTACCTATCACCCCAGTTATAGAGTGCTTTTACAACTGCTCCCAAGTCATTACCTTTCTCAGTGAGTACGTACTCAAAGCGTGGTGGAGAATCTGAATAGGATTTGCGTTCTAACACACCCTGCTGTTCCAGCTGTTTTAGACGAGCCGATAGTGTATTGGGTGCAATCCCTGTTAAGGAATCCTGCAAATCCTGGAATCGTCTAGCTCCGTGCAGGAAAAAATCGCGTAAAATCAGTAGCGTCCATTTTTCTCCGACGATATCCAGGGTTTTTGCTACTGGGCAATGTTGTTTGTATGACTTTACCATCACTGAATAATACACTGAGTACTGCTAAAAAGTGATTCATATCGATCTAATTCGATCATAATCCCATATTTCATTATTGTTAAAAAATTGCTAAATCACCGATATCTTCATCACTTCAGAGAATTTGGACCATTCATTAACAGCCTAACTTCACTCAGTCACTGATGCGGAATGTAGAGTGAATTGATTTTTCTCAATAGCGGTGTTGCTTTATCAGCACTCTTCGCACATGAAAATTTAGCATTTAGGAGCGAGGATTTAGTCACTTCCGGATGTTATTCAATCCTCGCTAAAAAATGTACACGAAGTAACTTCGACAACTGATTTGTCGTTTTTCTCCATATTCTGTGTTGTAAAGACTGTTACATTGCTTACTATGTGGCTGTTACAGCGCCTTGGAGACAATCAGTGATTAGACAAAAAAGAGGCTGTACCAGCTGTCGAGGTGATTCCATACAAGTTCCTGTGTACAACCATCTTCAACCTCTTGCTTTATAGATGCGTATTTTCTATAATTCCTCGGCTAAATATTGATAACACTGGATTGGAAAAGCACATTAGTGCACCATCAAGGTTATGTTGACGGATATAGAGAGTTGGAAAGTGGTCAGCTGCAAGGATCTTGCGTGAGAAACCAACATACAAATCTAAACGAGTACAACAATACAAGTGGGTATTTATCAGCTTTCTAGACTCGACAATACAATGTTGATGGATTATAAAAAGGTTCTTTGCAAAGGCAACGCCGAATAATCGCAGCATACCGTTCAATCAAGTGAATTTATCAATAAAACTAACGACGTGCTACGGCATATCGGTTCGTTTTTTTTGGGCAACACAGTAGTCATTACTGATGCTCCTGAAATTTTAACGTTTACCTGATACTTCCAGTTATCCAGCACTTATTCTCTGGCTAACATTTTCAGAATAGTAGACCTGCTAACCAATGTGTTAGCAGTAACGAAGCGATGACCCGGGCTATGGCTAAAGGTGATAATCATGTCTAAACAAACCTATGGAATACCGCATAAACAAGGTCTTTACGACCCGGAAAACGAAAAAGACAGTTGTGGCGTTGGTTTTATCGCGCATGTTAAAGGCATAAGATCACACCAGATCATTCGCGATGCTGGAACAGCACTTGAAGCAATGGCACATCGTGGCGCTTGTGGGTGCGAGTCAAATACTGGTGACGGTGCCGGCATTCTCACCGCTCTGCCAATGCAGTTGTTGACGAAAATTGCCCGAACCGAATTAGATGTTGATCTGCCTATTGAAGGCAAATTTGCTGCTGGCCTGATCTTTCTTCCACAGATAGAGACTGAACGAGCCCACTGTAAGCAAGTTGTTGAACAGTTTATTACTACCCAAGGTCAACAATTGCTTGGTTGGCGAAAAGTACCCGTTGATACTGACAAGGCAGATATTGGCCCATCAGCAAGAGCAACTGAGCCAGTCATAGAAATGTTGTTTGTTGGTGCCGCTATTGGACTTGAAGGTGATGCATTTGAACGCCAGCTTTATCTGATTCGCAAACAAGCGAGTCAGCAACTACGCACAGACCAGTCACTGGAACAACATCGTATGTTCTATGTGTGCAGCCTGTCTTCCAAGGTAATCATCTACAAAGGCCAGCTAACTCCAGAACAGGTCATGCTTTACTATCCAGATCTGAGTGATCCTGACTATACCTCTCACCTGGCAATGGTTCACTCGCGTTTCAGCACCAATACGTTTCCTTCCTGGGACAGAGCACAACCCAATCGTTTCATGAGCCACAATGGTGAAATCAATACCATGCGTGGCAATAAAAACTGGATGCGGGCACGTGAAGGCGTAGCACAGAGCGATTTGTTTGGTGATGATCTGAACAAACTTTTTCCAGTGGTTGAACCGGAATGCTCAGATTCCGGTACATTTGACAATGTTCTGGAATTCTTGCTGATGACAGGGCGTACTTTGCAAGAAGCAGTGATGATGATGGTTCCTGAAGCCTGGGAAAACCATGAATCGATGTCTGAGCACAAACGTGCATTTTACGAATTTAATTCCTCCAAGATGGAACCTTGGGATGGACCTGCATCGATTGTTTTTACCGATGGAAAATATATTGGCGCTGTACTGGATCGCAATGGTTTGCGTCCAAGCCGCTATTATCTAACGCATGACGACCATGTGATTATGGCTTCAGAAGTGGGCGTTGTGCCAGTTGATCCCATCAATGTCAGATATAAAGGCCGCTTACAACCAGGACGCATGTTTCTGGTCGATTTCGAACAAGGTCGATTAATTCCTGATCAAGAGCTCAAAGATACGTTTTCTCAGAAACGTCCGTATGCGCAATGGCTACAATCTCAGCGCATCGAACTGGAAGAACTCGGACTCGATCAGGAACCACATGGGTTTAATCCAGAAACGCTGCTATCCAGAATGCAGGCATTTGGCTATACAGCTGAAACCATGAAATTTATGCTGTTGCCGATGATTCGTGAAAAACGCGATCCTCTGGGTTCGATGGGTAACGATTCAGCACTGGCGTGTTTGTCTGACAGCTCGCGCATGCTTTACGATTACTTCAAGCAATTATTTGCACAAGTCACCAACCCACCAATTGATTCAATTCGCGAAGAAATTGTCATGTCTTTGCAGTGCTATATTGGCCCGGAAAGCAATGTGATAACGGTTGAAGAAAGCGATTGTCATCGCTTGCTGATCAAGCACCCGATTCTCTCCAATGAACAATTAGCAGCAATTAAACACATTGATCATCGTGGCTGGACATCAAAAGTCATTGATATTACCTGGGCGAAGTCTGAAGACAATGCAGGACTGGTTGCTGCATTGGATCGTATTTGTGCAGAAGCTGAGCAAGCGATTACTGATAATTTTCAGCTAATTGTACTGTCAGATCGTAATATCAGTGCAGATCAGATTCCGCTTCCAGCATTGCTGGCAACCGGCGCAATCCATCACCATTTAATCCGTCAAGCCAAACGCACACGCATTGGTATTGTTGTCGAAACAGGCGAAGCGCGCGAAGTGCATAATCACTGTTTATTAATCGGCTATGGCGCTGATGCAATCAACCCATACCTGGCATTTGAATCCTTATGGCAGGCACGCCGAGACGGCTTGATGGAAGATGATATGACGGACGATAATGCCATTGTCAGCGCTTATCGCAAAGCAGTTGCCAAAGGCATATTAAAAGTCATGGCAAAAATGGGTATTTCCACCTTGCAAAGCTACAAAGGAGCGCAAATCTTTGAAGCGGTAGGGATTCGCGATGAAGTAGTTGAGCGCTGTTTTACAGGCACGGCAAGTCGTATACAAGGGGTTAGCTTTGATGTGTTAGCGACTGAATGTCTGCGTCGCCATCAAATTGGCTACCCGCTTAACGCACACCAAACCCAGAATCAGTTACCAAATCCTGGTGAATTCCATTGGCGCGCTGAAGGCGAACGCCATATGTGGGATCCCCAGGCAATTGCCAGTATTCAAACAGCAACACGCACCAACAATTACGAGAGCTACAAGCAATTTGCTGATCATATGAATCGTGATTCAGCAACACGATGCACAATTAAAGGCTTGTTAACCTTTAAGGGCGACCGCCAGCCAATCCCGCTGGATGAGGTAGAATCAGCGAAACAAATTGTGGTGCGATTTTGTACAGGAGCTATGAGCTTTGGCTCAATTTCAGCAGAAGCACACGAGTCATTAGCAATTGCCATGAACCGTCTGGGCGGCAAGAGCAACACGGGTGAAGGAGGAGAAGATCCTGAGCGCTTTAACCCGATGCCAAACGGTGACAGCAAGCGTTCTGCGATTAAACAAATTGCATCGGGTCGTTTTGGCGTAACCATCTGGTATCTTGCTAATGCCGATGAATTACAGATTAAAATTTCGCAAGGCGCCAAGCCGGGTGAAGGCGGAGAACTGCCTGGTAGCAAGGTAGATAGTAATATTGCTCGCATTCGTCATTCCACACCAGGAGTCGGGCTGATCAGCCCACCACCGCATCATGATATTTACTCCATTGAAGATTTGGCGCAACTGATTTTTGATCTGAAAAATTCTAATCCGAGTGCGCGCATCAGCGTCAAACTGGTATCTGAAGTTGGTGTTGGTACCATTGCCACTGGTGTTGCTAAAGCGCATTCTGACCATATTCTTATTTCTGGAGATGGCGGTGGTACTGGCGCATCACCGCTTACTAGCATTAAACACGCTGGTTTACCTTGGGAATTAGGCATTGCAGAAACCCATCAAACGCTTGTGATGAATGATTTGCGTTCGCGTGTAACCTTGCAAACTGATGGCGGACTAAAAACTGGTCGCGATGTAGTCATTGCTGCTTTGCTTGGTGCTGAAGAATTTGGATTTAGTACCGCGCCATTGATTTCCCTAGGTTGCATTATGATGCGTAAATGCCATCTGAATACCTGCCCAGTTGGAATTGCGACGCAAGATAAGGAACTCCGCAAAAAATTCAAAGGTGATCCTGAGTATGTAGTGAATTATTTATTCATGGTTGCCGAAGAAGCACGTGAAGTCATGGCAAAACTAGGTTTCCGCAGTATTAACGAAATGATTGGGCGCACTGATGTGCTTGACACAAATGCAGCGATCCAACACTGGAAATCGGATGGTCTGGATTTAACCAACTTGTTAGCCGAAGCACCAAAGCCACATGCAGATGTCGAGGTATACAAAACTATCGAGCAAGATCACGGACTTGATACAGTTGTGGACAACCAGCTCATTGAAAAAGCCAAAAATGCCCTGGAAACTGGCAAAAAAATCAGTTTCGAACACACTGTAATCAATACAGACCGTGCAGTGGGCACTATCCTGAGCTATACCCTGGTAAAAAAATGGGGCGCTCAAATGCTGCCAGATGACACCATCCAGATTAAATTCAAAGGCTCAGCCGGTCAGAGTTTTGGGGCTTTTCTGGCACGTGGCATCAGCATGGAAATAGAAGGTGATGCCAATGATTATGTCGGCAAAGGCTTATCTGGAGGCAAGATTGTCGTCTATCCACCAGAAGGCAGTTCATTCGCATCAGAAGATAGCATAATAGTCGGTAATGTTGTGTTATATGGTGCTACATCTGGTCAGGCGTTCTTCAATGGACGGGCAGCTGAACGTTTCTGTGTAAGGAATTCAGGTGCCAATACTGTTATTGAGGGCGTTGGTGATCATGCCTGTGAATATATGACAGGCGGGCGTGTCGTCATTCTCGGCCCAACCGGGCGTAATTTTGCAGCCGGCATGAGTGGTGGTATTGCTTATGTTTGGGACTATGATAATGCATTAGCCAACAACTGTAACCACGGCATGGTTGAACTAGAAAAACTTGAACACGATCATGATATTGAAGAAATGTTAGGATTAATAAAATTACACCACAGAAATACAAGCTCACAGATTGCACAAAAAGTACTGGATAACTGGGACACAGCCAAACCGCAGTTTGTTAAAGTCATGCCGACAGATTATAAACGCGTGCTTGCAGAACGTGCAGCTCACGACGAAGAACAAGAAGCAACATTACATGGAGTGATGGCAGATGGGTAAACCAACTGGGTTTAAGGAATATCAACGTGAGACTGTTCCTTATCGTGATCCAAAGTTAAGAATTAATGATTATGCTGAAATCTACACTGAACCACCAGTCAATCTTTTAACCACACAAGGTGCGCGCTGCATGGATTGTGGCGTACCGTTTTGCCAATCAGGAACAGGCTGTCCAGTTGATAATTTGATTCCTGAGTGGAATGATCTTATTTATCATGGACGTTGGCGTGATGCACTGGATCGACTGCACTTAACCAATAACTTTCCTGAGTTTACCGGTCGCGTGTGCCCTGCCCCATGTGAAGGTTCTTGTGTGCTTGGCATTACCGACCCGCCAGTCACCATCAAAAATATTGAAAACGCGATTATTGATCGTGGCTTTGAAGAAGGCTGGGTTCAGCCGTTAGCCCCGCAGACAGAAACCGGAAAATCGGTTGCAATCATTGGTTCTGGCCCAGCAGGACTTGCCGCAGCGCAACAATTAAGACGGCTTGGACATACCGTTACAGTCTACGAACGTGCTGATCGTATTGGTGGCCTGCTAATGTACGGCATTCCTAATATGAAACTGGACAAAAACAAAGTTGTTGAACGCCGTATCCAGCAAATGCGTGACGAAGGTGTAAAGTTTATCACCTGTGCACACGTTGGCAAACAAGAAGAATTTGCAACTGGTCATGTAACCAAAATCATGCTGGATGCAGAGCATCACATCCAATATATCGATCCAAACCAACTCAAGCAAGACAATGATGCTGTGTTATGGACAACAGGTGCAACTCAGCCACGTGATTTGCCAATTCCCGGTCGAGAACTTAACGGCATTCACACTGCAATGGAATTCTTGACTCGCAACACAAAAGGCCTTCTCGATAGCGATCTTCAAGACGGAAAACACATCAGCGCAAAAGATAAACATGTCATTGTCATCGGTGGCGGTGATACAGGCACGGATTGCATTGCCACCTCATTGCGACATGGCTGCAAATCATTGGTCAACTTTGAGTTATTACCAAAACCACCTGCTGAGCGAGCAGCTGATAATCCATGGCCAGAATGGCCAAAAATCTTTAGAGTTGATTACGGGCATGAGTCAGCCATGTCTCGAGATGGTAAAGACCCGCGTGAATTTTGCATTCTTAGCAAAGAATTTATTGACGATGGCAATGGAAATCTGGCAGGTGTTCGCACAGTCAATGTCGAGTGGACAAAAGACGACACTGGTAGATACTCTATGCAAGAAGTGCCCGGCAGTGAAAAAGAATGGAAAGCTGATCTAATTACATTGGCAATGGGATTCCTTGGGCCAGAACATACAGCAACTGATATGCTTGAACTGGACTACGATCCCCGCAGTAACATTAACGCAGAACATGGACGCTACACCACCAATGTGTCCGGAGTATTCGCAGCAGGTGACTGTCGTCGCGGCCAATCCCTGGTAGTTTGGGCAATCAATGAAGGTCGTGGTGCAGCGAAGGCGATCGACCGATATTTTAACCAACAGTAGCCTATTACTCACTCCTCAGAACCAGTTCTCTAAGGTGGTTTGACGGAATAAAGTTACCAAGATTGCGCAGGATTTTTGTTTCTGACCGAACCATCTCAAAAGGCGCATAGTCATTCTACGCAACGATTGAGATTGCGTTGGTCAGGAGCAAAAAGAC
>JAZGEP010000114.1:0-7740 GCA_036478815.1 Methylococcales bacterium | reverse complement strand
GCCGTTTTATTGTCGCCACTTTGATGATTATCGGCACTGCATGCATTTTGTTGTGGATGCACTGGCAACTGGCATTGTTTATCTTGTTTCTCAACCCGGTGGTGATATTTTTTACCATGGGCATGGGCAAACGTGTTAAAGAGCTGAAAAGACGCCAGAATGAAGCATACGGTATTTTTCAGCAAAGCTTAACGGATACTCTGGAAGCAATTCACCAAATTCGATCCAGTAATCGCGAAAAACATTTTCTTGGGCAGCTAAATAATTCAGCGCGTGATGTTCGGGATCATACCGTTGCTTTCACCTGGAAAAGTGACGCTGCCAACAAACTCAGTCATTTGATCTTACTGTTTGGTTTTGATATTTTTCGGGCGATTGCGATGATGATGGTGTTGTTTTCAGGATTGACTATTGGAAAAATGCTGGCAGTATTCGGCTATCTTTGGTTTATGATGGCTCCTGTTCAGGAAGTGCTGAATATGCAATATGCTTTATATAGTGCCAAAGCCGCATTACAACGCTTGAATAAGTTGTTTGAATTGCAGGAAGAACCGCATTACCCGGCACTGGAAAATCCGTTTATTGAACAGGCCAGCGAGCAGGGAATTGATAAAAAAGGAATTGGCGTCGTTCTGAATAATGTCTATTTTGCGTATGGTGATGGACCAAACGTTCTGAATGGGATTAGTTTGACGATTCAACCAGGTGAAAAAATCGCCTTGGTTGGAGCCAGCGGTGGCGGAAAATCAACTTTAATCAGTGTCTTGATTGGCTTGTATCCACCAACTTCTGGAAGTATTCATTACAATGGTGTCCCAGTAACCCGTATTGGCTTTGATGTGGTACGTCAACATGTCGCTACAGTGCTGCAACACCCAGCGTTGCTAAATGACAGCATCCGTGCCAATTTGACGATGGGAGAAAATTATTCAGAGGATGCTCTCTGGAATGCTCTACGAATTGCGCAACTGGAGAATGTGGTTTCTGAGCTACCACAACAGTTGGAAACCATCGTTGGGCGTTTTGGCATGCGTCTGTCTGGCGGTCAGCGACAACGGTTATCAGTTGCACGCATGGTGTTACGCGACCCCAAAATTGTCATTCTGGATGAAGCCACCTCTGCTTTGGACACTGCAACAGAACAAGCGTTGCACACCGAAATGGGACGTTTTTTAGAAGGTCGTACTACCATTATTGTCGCTCACCGACTCAGCGCAGTTAAACAAGCAGACCACGTTTATGTGTTCGAGGATGGCACGATATGCGAACAAGGGCATCATGACCAACTCATACAAAATAACGGATTATATGCCAAGCTCTATGGCGAATCACAACAAGCCTCACCCTAATATCTGTACTAACGGGATTATCCACTATCATTAATACTATGAGTTACGATCTTCACACCCATACCACGGCATCCGACGGAACATTAAC
Source organism: Methylococcales bacterium (assembly GCA_036478815.1). Taxonomy (GTDB): domain Bacteria; phylum Pseudomonadota; class Gammaproteobacteria; order Methylococcales; family DRLZ01; genus DRLZ01. The sequence goes on along the minus strand of JAZGEP010000114.1, from coordinate 6,303 downwards.
GCCTACACAATTGGTGCAACAAGCGCATGATTGTGGTGTTACCACGCTGGCAGTCACTGATCATGATGCAACTGCAGGTTTAGCAGAAGCCAAACAAACAGCAGATCAACTTGGTATCCATTTAATTACTGGAATTGAGCTGTCCGTTAGTTGGTCGCAAACCGTTATTCATATCGTCGGACTTGACTTTAATCCAGATTTTGCACCCATGCAACAAGGCATTTCAGAACTGCGTAAGTTACGTGAAAATCGTGCACAGAAAATCGGAGAATCATTGGCAAAAAGTGGTTTTCAGGATGCCTATCATGGCGCAAAACAGTTCGCTGCTGATGGCACCATCACTCGTTCACATTTTGCCCAATATTTGGTGACCCAAGGTTGTGCAAAAGATGTCTCAAAAATCTTTAAACATTATCTGGTACGCGGAAAACCTGGTTATATTCCGACACAATGGGCTAGTTTGGAAAATGCCGTGAGCTGGATTACCCAAGCCGGCGGAATTGCGGTCATTGCGCACCCGCATCGTTATAAGATCGGTAGCAAGGTTTTGCATCATCTGCTGACTGATTTTAAACAACTTGGTGGGCAGGCATTGGAAGTTGTCTGTGGCAACAGCACACACAAAGACACAAACAAATTCGGCAGACTCTCTCAACGCTTCGATCTGCTTGCATCCATCGGTTCTGACTACCACGGACCACATCAAAACTGGAATGGATTAGGACAATTAGCAACGTTGCCAGAACATGTTGATCCGGTATGGATGCATTTTAAGGAGTAGGATCTTTGACTTGGTAATTCAACAGTCCGTTGTGGTGCGTAACCGATTGTTGAACAACAATAAAACCTTGCTGTAACACTACAAGCAAGGTTTCTTTAATTTGGAGTAAGGATTTAATAACTTCCCGATTTTGACTTGCCTGTTGATCCCACAGATACACTCATAAAATAGTTGCGTAGCCTGCTATGCGCCCATTATAAGTACTCCTGTGAAATCAAAATGCTGCGCCATACTTCGGTAACAGATTAAATCCTCACTCCTTATTGATATCTATATAGCTGTAATAGAACTATAAATTACTTGCAGCAAAATCCCAGTTAACCAGATTCCAAAATGCTTCCAGATATTTAGGACGCGCATTGCGATAGTCGATATAGTAAGCATGCTCCCATACATCACATGTTAGCAATGGAGTATCTCCCTGAGTTAAAGGGCATTCAGCATTGGCAGTGCTGTAAATTGCCAAAGAACCATCAGCTTTTTTTACCAACCAGACCCAACCAGACCCAAACTGAGTTGCTCCAGCTTTACTAAATTGCTCTTTGAAAGCATCAACGGAACCAAACGTAGTTTTTATCTGGTCAGCAAGTGCACCGCTTGGATCACCTCCACCTTGAGGTGAAAGGCTATTCCAGTAAAAAGTATGATTCCAAACCTGCGCTGCATTATTGAATATGCCTGCCGTTGCTTTACGAATAATATCCTCAAGACTCAATTCAGCAAACTCAGTGCCTTCGATGAGATTATTCAGGTTAGTGACATAAGCCTGATGGTGTTTACCATAATGATATTCCAGCGTCTCTGCGGAAATTGTCGGTTGCAAGGCATCTTGTGAATAAGGTAGTGCAGGTAATTCATGTTTCATTGAGTTCAACTCCTTGTGTGTAATTTAAAAAACTTAATGTAAAGGCCTGTGAATAAATAACTCACCGTATTTGCACCCAGCTTCAGTCGATCTTCAATCGCAAAATCCTCAACGTAGCGCACTACGCCTGCGGTTTTGCTCAATCAGATCAATAGAATTTAACTTAAATCTGGGCACAAATACGATGACTTATTTATTTCCAGGCCCTAAGAGGACTACTTGTTATCAACAGATTAGAAATCAAGATTACCAAGCCTGATTCAAAACAGAAATACCAAGAGGCTGTCCAAGAATAGAAAGCCTACTGCGGAACAAGCGGATTTTGGCCCAATTTTCCGATTAAATACGTTCAATACAGCAAGTATTCATCTCATTGAATCGAAACAATGGACTCAAAACCGCTTTCCCTCGCTACGGCTTCTATTCTCGGAGCCTCCTAGAATTGATAAGAGATTGTCTTGGAGAATTTGTCTTGATTAATAGCGTCTAAACAGCTTGGCGGAATACCAAGAAGCGAGAATTTTATCTTCTAGCAGTTTGACGTAGAATTTTGGTTTCACAGGAATATTAATTAAATAGGCGCTAGCAGGTTATATAACTATTTTATTTGCGCTTCTACTAAGCCTAAAGGCAAGTCAAAATCCGAAACTTATTAAATCCTCGCTCTTTAGGAAGTGAGGATTTAATAAGTTACCGAAGTTTGGCGCAGCATTTTGATTTCACAGAAGTACTCATAAAATGGGCGCATAGCAGGCTACGCAACTATTTGATGAGTGCTTCTGTGGGATCAAAAGGCAAGTCAAAACCGGGAAGTTATTAAATCCTCACTCCTTAGTGCCAGTTAGAAAGAAGCGATGTGTGGAAACGCTCTACATTGTCATGAATCTTGGTATGAGTTTAAGCGTTCATCTCGCTAGGAGGTTTTCCGAGAATACAAGCCGTAACAAGAAAAAATTGATTTGAGTCACATTTTTCTATTAGTTTGAGGCGAATAGTTGTGTTACTTAATGAAAACCAGAGCCCTTGATCTAATAGGGGGTGGCCAAATTCAACTTTTTCACACTAGGTTCTCTATTCTCAGACAGCCTCCTACCGTTCTTCCAGCTAATTTAACATTTTTCTGAGCAGCATGGAAGGTAATAGGATTATAAGCAATCATCCTCAGCTAGCATTTAGTTAATTTTAGCATTCGTGGATAGAAAGAGCCTAAACAAGTCGGGACTGAGCCCCCAAATCGTATAAGAATAGAACTGTATAGGTTTCAACAAGGGGGACAAAACAAATAAAGTATCCGAGTACTTAATTGACGAATTCTTTATCGAGAATTATCGACCACATTATCCTAACCTCGATTGCCTTGGCAATAATGCTGATATACCCGGCAGGATAGAGTAATCACTATTGATACAGACCAGCTATGGAATAACCGAGTGTATTTTTGACTGAATAAATTTTCTTGTGAATTCAAAGGGCCAAGAGGTTATCCGAGAACAGAATACCTACTGTGGAAAAGCGGATTTAGACCTGTTTTCCCGATTAAATTCGTTAAATACAATAACTATGTTGAGGGTTTTGCGATTGAATATCGATAGAAAATGGCCTGAAGCCGGGATGTAAAAAGATAACTTATTTATTTTCAGACCCTTAGGAACGTGCATGGAATAACTTGAACAATTGACGTAGGCCATTGTTGTCAAATTACTGTTCATATTCAAAGCGCGAAAACAGGCGCATAGTGAGCAATGTAACTGTTTTCGCAACACCGAAGATGAGCAAAAAGACAAGTCAATTGTTCAAGTTATTCCATGCACGTTCCTTAGTAACGATTTTCTGTTTTATCCGCTTCACAGACTTCATGAATACTATCATCCACCAAACGTCCACCTTGCCAGCGTTTCTCGGAAACCTTATGGCATTGAGTTTGTTCATTATAATCAATTGGTGTAGCCTGAACGCGTTCCCAGCCATCTTTGGATTGATAAGCAATTTGTTGATTGGAATACGCTGCCTCCTCACGTGCGCGAGAAGATATCCCCGTTGTTATTCCACCAAAAGCACTTCCCAGTGCACCGCCCAGCATCGCCCCTCGCCAACGATTACGTCGATCAATTAACGCCCCAGCAACAGCGCCAATACCGCCGCCAGCCAGTGCACCTTGATACGCTCGTGGTTGATGAACCGCACATGACACTAATAATTGTGAACTCAGTATCACCGCCATTAAACCAATTAATTTATTTTTCATAAAACCCCCTATCACAGAGTAATAACACCATTATCAAACGAACGACTAATCATTAAGAAACGGACGTATATAATCAAATTTCTGCGTCAGGTTATCATATGGCGTCTTAACTGATCCTAAATCAATACTTAACAGTAGTTAAACGCTGAATACGCAGTCCTGCAATCTGCGTTAGAAACAAAAATTCTGCGCTATAATTATTCAAGCTATTCCATGCACATTCCTAAATTAATGCATCAACACGTTACTCCTTCTGGAAATATACACTTCCATCAACTATCTTTAAATTATCTATATTAAGAAGTTGGGGAAAATGGACGCATGTTAACCATAAGATTATTTTTACTATTAATTGTGGCGCTAGGCTCGGTTACTAGCCAAGCAGCCAACATAAAGAAATGGACTGACCAAAACGGTAAAGTGCATTATGGTGATATTGTTGGTTATTCTCAGCAAGTCGAAGTTCTTGAAACCGACGATTCCGTTCCTGAGGTGACTGAAGGGGAAACATTGATGCGTCTGAAAAATGAATTGTATTTTCAAGAACAATATTTGAAGCGAAAAGAACAGCGCTTAGCCAATCAACAGGCGATTATTAAGAAGCAGAAAAAACAGAAAAAAACTGCAAACAAGCGTCAAAAGAAACTGAATTCAGATCAACGTGCTTGTATTAAGGCTAAACTGAAAATCGAGGATATTGAAGATGATTTGCGGGAAGGCTACAGTACCAGAAAAGGTATTCAACTTGAGAAAAAACGTAAGCAACAAAAACGTCGGGTTGATGCCTATTGTCACTGAAAACTCAAAAAAAAAAACAGCTTACTAAGGATCGTGCATGAAATAACTTCGACAACTGACTTGTCTTGTTGTCCGTCTTCGGCATTGCCACAACAGTTACATAGCTCACTATGCGCCTATTGCAGCGTCTTGAAGACAAACAACAATCCTGCGCCAGTTGTCGAAGTTATTCCATGCACGTTCCTAAACTGTCATCTTAATTTTATTTCTTGACTGGGCGTTTCCAGTTCTGTTTGGAAATTTGGTGAATCCGACTCAATGTGAGTTGATTTTTTGGTGCATCTTTTGTGATGGTTGATCCAGCGGCAATTGTTGCATTTTCACCAACCACAACTGGCGCCACTAGTTGAGTATCTGAACCGATAAATGCACCGTCTTCAATTATTGTCTGATGTTTGTTCGCGCCATCGTAATTACAAGTGATTGTCCCTGCGCCTACATTGACATTAGAGCCTATAACAGCATCACCGATATAACTCAGGTGGTTTACTTTAGATCCAATGCCGATTGTTACGTTTTTGGTTTCAACAAAGTTGCCAATTTTGACATCATCACTCAAGGCTGTACCTGGTCTTAACCGTGCAAATGGCCCGATCGTACTTGCATCACCAACGATGGCATCTTCTAAGATACTATTTGCCAGAATTGAAACATTATCACCTATTGATGAATTGGTGATGACACAATTGGGACCAATACTGACGTTGCTTCCAATCGACACATGACCTTCTAATATGACATTGATGTCGATAGTTACATCACCGCCAATCTGATCGATAATACCTCGCAAATCAAACCGTTGCGGGTCAAAAAAAGTAACACCTTGCTGCATTAACTCATCAACACGTCTTTTCTGTAATGCACGTTCAAGTTGTGCGAGTTGAATTTTATCGTTTACGCCAGTGATTTCAGCTTCATCATTCACTGATTCCGTATTAACCTGGATGCCATCTCTCACAGCCATATGAAAGATATCGGTCAGATAATACTCGCCTTGTGCATTGTTTGGCTGTAATTCACCTAGCCATTGATGTAGGTGTTTTCCTGAAACCGACAAAATACCCGTGTTAATTTCTCTGGTTGCAAGCTCCTCTGGTGTTGCGTCCTTTTGTTCAACAATCTTCTGAACATTGCCACTGACATCACAAATGACTCGCCCATAACCTGTTGGATCATCCATTGTATAGATCAGCAAACCAACATTTCCATTGATTGCATGTTGCAGCACACGATTCAATGTTTCTACTTGAATTAATGGGACATCTCCATACAACACAAGCACAGTGTCATCTTGATTAATATGCGGCAATACTTGCTGAACCGCATGACCGGTTCCTCTTTGTTCACGTTGCTCAATCCATTCGCCATCATGGTTGGTGTTGTTAATAACTTGCTCACCTCCATGACCGTAAATAATCAAAGATATTGCATGTTCTAACTGACTTGCTGTATTTAAAACATGCTGCAATAATGAAACACCACCAATTTTATGCAACACCTTAGGCATAGTAGAGCGCATGCGAGTGCCCTTACCTGCCGCAAGAATGACGACTTTAATACTCATACTACCTTCCTTAGAAACAGTCTGTAATCACCTGGCTTGATCAATCCAGT